>JALNZK010000049.1 GCA_023229365.1 Pseudomonadota bacterium
TTCGGCGGTGCGGACGAGGTGGGCGCATGAGGGCCCAGATGCGCGAAAGCCCTCGGGAATTCCCAAGGGCTTTCTTGCGGGGTGGACGGGACTTGAACCCGCGGCCTCCGGCGTGACAGGCCGGCGTTATAACCAACTTAACTACCACCCCATTTTCAATCAGCTTCGCTCTGTGGGCGGGACAGGGCTTGAACCTGCGACTTCCGGCTTGTAAGGCCAGCGCTCTCCCACTGAGCTACCCGCCCCGCCTCAAGAGCGCACTTCATTAACATCGGCGTTGTCGCGCGTCAACCCGGTTTTCATCCCGCAAAGGTGCCGGTACGCAACCCAAGGACGCCCGGCCACGCAGCGGGGTTGCCTCCCGAAAGCCTGGAGGGAGGCTCCCCGCGTCGCAGGCCGTGGCGGCGGGCTCAGTACAGGCGCCGGTAGTGCTTCTTCCACGGCTCCTGCATGTTCGCCGCGGCGTCGGTCAGCGCCTCGGCGACCGCGTCCGAGGCGAGCTGCGCGCAGTGACGGTTCGCCTCGGGCAGCCCCCCGAGCGCCGCCTCGATGTCCTCGGGCCGGGTCGCGCGACGCGCCTCGGCGAGCGTCCTGCCGCGGACGAGCGACGCGGCGGCGCGGCCGCACACGAGCGTGAACGCGCACCCCTGTATCCTGTAGCCGGCCTCGGTGACGACGCCCGCGTCCAGGGCCACGAAGATCTCGATCGAGTCGCCGCAGTCGCTCTCGCGCCGCCCGTAGCCGTCGGGCTCCTTCATCGGGATGGACGACGCCGAGAGCGCCGACGGGCTCGTCCCGACGCCGCTCGTGGCCGGGCCGACGTCGATGTCGAACGGATGTCCCATCGCCTCCCCTTGATCCCTCCATGCCACAACCCCGGACGGAGCGCCATATCGATTCGGCGCGTGCGCCGGGGCAAAAATGTAATACCCTCTGCTGATGGACAGGCGGGGGTTCCTCAAGCTCGCTGCGCTGACGCCGATCGCGGTCGTCGCCGGCGAGGCCTCGGCGTCGAAGCCCGAATCGGCGAGCGGGCCGCCGCCCACCGAGTTCGTCGGCATGCTGATCGACACGACGCGCTGCATCGGCTGCCACGCGTGCGAGGTCGCGTGCGCCGAGGAGAACGGGCTCCCCTACCCCGATCTCTCGAGGCTCGGGCCCGGCGAGCGGCAGGCCACGACGACCGAGTACACGCCGGTCAGCCTCTTCGAGACGAGCAAGGGCCGCGTCTACGCCAAGAGGGCGTGCATGCACTGCAACCAGCCGGCGTGCGCGTCGGCCTGCCTGTGCAAGGCGCTCGAGAAGACGAAGTACGGTCCGGTCGTCTGGCACGAGGACCGCTGCATGGGCTGCCGCTACTGCATGATCGCCTGCCCGTTCGACGTGCCGAAGTTCGAGTACGACAAGCCGATCCCGAAGATCGCCAAGTGCACGTTCTGCCCGGAGCGGCTGAAGGAGGGGCGCCCGCCGGCGTGCGTCGAGGCGTGCCCGCAGGGGGCCGTGGCGTTCGGCTCGCGGCGACAGCTCCTCGACGAGGCCCGCCGCCGCGTCGCGGAGAGCCCGGACCGGTACGAGCCGGTCGTCTACGGCGACCACGACGTCGGCGGCACCTGCGTGATGGTCATCTCGAGCGCGCGGCCCGACGAGATCGGGCTCAGGA
This sequence comes from Pseudomonadota bacterium, assembly GCA_023229365.1. NCBI lineage: Bacteria > Pseudomonadati > Pseudomonadota > Pseudomonadota bacterium. The sequence goes on from JALNZK010000049.1 coordinate 1,661, forward strand.
CGGACCTCGGGACGCGGCCGTTCCCCGAGTACACGCGCGAGTTCCTGTACGCCGTGCCGATCGTCGACATCATCCTCCCAGTCCTCCTGTTCGGCTTCAGCCGCGCCATGGCGCACGGGAACGACGGAGGCGACCCATGAGCGCCAAGGTCGCCACGGGCCGCGGGCCCGGTCAAAGCGCCCTAAGCTTCCTGCTCGGGGAGCTGAAGCCGAAGGGGAAGCTCCTCACCCCGTTCAACGTCATCACCGCGCCCATCATCCTCGCGGGGATCGCGTTCATCATCGTCCGCTTCGCGAAGGGGCTCGGCGCGGTGACGAACCTGAGCCAGGAGTTCCCGTGGGGGATCTGGATCGGGTTCGACGTGGTCACCGGCGTCGCATTCGCGGGCGGCGCCTACGTGATCACGGTCGCGGTCTACGTGTTCGGGATCAAGCGGTTCCACCCGATCGCGCGCGCAACGGTCCTCTCCGGCTTCCTCGCGTACGCCTTCTACACCGGCGCGCTCATGCTCGATCTCGGCCGGCCGTGGAACATCGTCAACCCGATCATCGGCAACGAGTTCGGCGTGAACTCGGTCATGTTCCTCGTCGCCTGGCACTTCATGCTCTACCTCATGGCCGAGTTCGTCGAGTTCTCGCCGGCGATCACCGAGTGGCTCGGCCTCAAGAAGGTGCGCCGGATAGCGAGCGGCCTCACGCTCGGCGCGGTGATCCTCGGCTTCACGCTCTCCTTCCTCCACCAGTCGGGCCTCGGCGCCCTGTTCCTGCTCGCGAAGGGCAAGATCCACCCGCTGTGGTACTCGGAGTTCCTCCCGGTCCAGTTCCTCGTGTCGTCCGTGTTCGCCGGGATGTCGATGATGATCGTCGAGGGCTCGATCAGCCACCGCGTGTTCAAGCACCGCGTCGACGCCGAGCACGGCGCCGCCCACCGCGACATCCTGTTCGGGGTCGCCAAGATCGCCGTCGGCGCCATGTTCGCGTACCTCGGGATGCAGGGGATCGTCGTCATCCACGGCGCGCACGCTGGCGATCTCGCGACCGGCTGGGGCGCCTGGTGGCTGCTCGAGGTGGTCGGCTTCGTCGCAGTCCCGATGCTCGTGTTCGCCGCGGGAATCCGGCGCCGGAGCGTCCCCACCATCGTGACCGCCTCGGTGCTCACCGGGCTCGGGATCATCCTGAACCGGCTCAACGTGAGCGTCATCGCGTTCAAGTGGTACGAGCCGCACCACTACGTGCCCGCGATCGGCGAGTACGTCGTGACCGCGGCCGTGATCTGCGCGGAGATCTGGGCCTTCCGGTGGATCGTCCTGCGCATGCCGGTGCTGGGGCGCGACGCGGGCGAGGTGCGAGAATGAACGAGTTCAACCTCCTGGACATCTACGCGACGAAGGGCTGGGAGTACCTGCTGGTGGTCGCGTTCCTGATCGCGTTCACCGTGCTGGCGTGGTTTCTGTCGCGGAGCGGGGAGGGGCGGCGATGACGCGCTCGACCTGGATGCCCGCCCTCGCCTCGGCCGCGGCCCTCCTCGCGGTCGCCCTCCCCCACCTCGGCGCGTCCGAGGAGGCCCCGGATCCCGCCGAGAACGGCCCGGAGGCGTGGACCTTCGACGCGCGCCAGAGGCTCCAGCCGGCCGCCGAGCTCGACCACTTCAGGCACGCCTCCTCCAAGGGGCTCCGGATCGCCTGCACGCGGTGTCACCACACGTCCAAGGGCACCGACGTCGAAGCCGGCTGCGGCGACTGCCACGGGTCGGCCTGGAACCCCGACGTCCCGGACGTCAAGAGCGCGACCCATCAGCTCTGCATCGGCTGCCACGTCCTGCACGGCGCGAAGAGCGGCGTCCAGCCGGCCCCGTACAAGTGCCGCGGCTGCCACAAGGGTGCCCCGCCCCCGAGATAGCCCGGCGAAGCGGCGCGACCGCGAAGCACGAGACGCGGCGATCGTCCTTGCGATCGATCCCGGAATGCGACAGAATTCGCACGTCGTCATGAATCAAGAGAAGGGAGCACACGACAAATGAGAACCATTTACGTCGTATCGATGTTCGCGTTCGCGTTCTCCGCCCTCGCGGGCTCGGCCTGCGACAGCATCCCGGGGATGGGCAACGCCCAGCAACCGATTGTTCAACCCGTGCAGGGCATCCAGCCGGTGCAGATGCCCACGATGCCCACGACCGTCCCGGGCGCGATTCCGGCCGTCCCGACGACTCCGGTGGCCGCCACGCCGACTGTTCCCGGCGCCGTCGCCGTGCCTGGTGTCCCGGCCGCCGCCGTCGCGGCGCCGACCGTGCCCGTGGCCGCGGCGGTCCCGGTCGCCCCGACGCCGACCGGCGATCTGCTCACCGATCGCCTGAACGAGGTGAAGTTCCAGCAGGGCGCCGACAAGACCGCGACGAGCGCGCTCACCAAGGTGGCGCTCGCGGCGGCCAAGTCCCAGTCGTACCAGGTCCAGCTGCCGGGCCCGCCCTACTGCCACACCATCGTGGCCGTCGGCGACGACGCCGTGAAGAACGTCGACGTCACGCTCGAGTCGCCGCTGGCAGTGCCGGAGGCGATGGACTCGACCCTCGACAACCGCGCGTTCATCGCGAACCACTGCCCGACGGTGGCCGGCGCCTACAAGCTCACCGTGAAGATGACCGACGGGGCGGGCGAGGTCGCGATCCAGGTCTTCTCGAAGTAAGGGCGCTGCTCGCCGCGCCCGCTCCTCACCCCAACACCGTCCCGCGCTCGAGCCGCATCCCGGCGTGGAAGCTCGCCGCGTCGAGCCGCCGCTTGCCAGGCATCTGGAGATCTAGGATCCGCACGACGCCCGCACCGCACGCGACGTCCACCCCTGCGCGCGAGTGCTCCGCGACCTCTCCGGGCCGCCCGGCGGGTGGGCCGTCCGGCGCCAGGACCGCGACGCGGTGCACCTTCGCGTTCTCGCCGCCTATCGTCGTCGCCGCGCAAGGCCACGGGTGCATGGCGCGGACGTGCGCGTGCACCTCTCGGGCCGAAAGCCGCCAGTCGATCCGGCCGTCCTCCTTGGTCAACGGCGGCGCCATCGTCGCGAGCGCCTCGTCCTGCGGCACGGGAGCGTGGCCGTCGGGGAGCGAATCGAGGACGCCCCTGAGCAGCTCGGCGCCGACGACCGCGAGGCGGATGGTGAGCTCGCCGGCAGTCTCCTCGGGGAGGATCGGGATCTCGCCGACGCGGTAGAGGGGCCCGGTGTCGAGCCCCTCGTCCATCCGCATGATGGAGACGCCGGTGACGGGCTCGCCGCGGCGGATCGCCCAGGCAATCGGCGCGGCGCCCCGGTACGCCGGGAGGATCGAGGCGTGGACGTTCAGGCAGCCGAGCCGCGGGAGGCCGAGCGCGCGGCGCCCCAGGATCCGGCCGAAGGCGGCGGTGACGACGACGTCGGGCTCGTGCGCGGCGAGCAGATCTCGGAAGGCGGCGCCCTTCACCGTCTCGGGCTGGGCGAGCGCCACGCCGAGCTCGGCCGCGGCCCGCTTGACAGGCGGCGGCTCCTTTCGCCGCCCGCGCCCGGACGGGCGATCGGGTTGGGTGACGACGAGCCGCAGGGAGGTCGCCTCGGCGACGGCGCGCAGGCTGGGGACCGCGAAATCGGGCGTCCCCATGAAGATCGATCTGAGCTTCGTGGACATGGAGATCTAGCTCGCTTCGCGGGCCTTCGCGAGCTCGCGCGCCATCATCTTGCGCTTGAGGAAGCTCACCTTGTCCGCCAGCGTGACGCCGTCGAGGTGATCGATCTCGTGCTGCATCGCGACGGCGAGCAGATCGTCGGCCTCGACCTCGAACCGTTTCCCGGATCGATCCAGGGCGCGCACGACGACGTGCGCCGCGCGATCGACGTCGACATGAAAGCCGGGGAAGCTGAGGCACCCCTCCTCCCAGAGGATCTCACCGCTCCGGGAGACGATCACCGGGTTGACGAGCACGTACAGCTTGGGCGCGCCGTCGGGGTGCGTGACGTCCACGACCGCGACGCGCTTGGCGACGCCGACCTGGTTCGCCGCGAGGCCGATCCCCGGGGCGGCGTACATCGTCTCGGCCATGTCGTCGACGAGCCTGCGGACGTCGTCATCGACGACCTCGACGGGCGCCGATCTCGTTTTCAGGATTCTCTCCGGGTAGGTGAAGATCTTTCGTGTCGCCATGTCACCAACGCTCGTCGCCGCGCCTCACGCATCCGGCCCGATATCGGCGTCCGCGGCCCTGTACGCCTCCCGCATCTCGGGATCGCGGAGGATCTCGTACGCCTCGTCCAACACCAACAGTAGCATCTCCGCCTGGCCGCGCAAATCCGCGAGCTGCGCGACGGCGAACCTCTCTGCCGCGAAGGCGCCGCGCAGGCGCCGGTAGGCCTTGCGGATCTCGTACCCCGAGGATCTCGGGGAGATCTCCAGCAGATCGAAGTACGATCCCTCCTCGACCTGCTCCGTCTTCGCCGTGAGCCGCGCACGCAGCGCCTCGCAGTCCTGGGCAGCGTCGCCGTCGAGGGGCGATCCCTCTCCGTCGTCCGCCGGGGGCGCGGCGACGCCCGAGGCCGCGAACGCCTTCGTCTCCTCCGCGGCGCTCTTCCGGAGCCATCCGAGGACGCTGAGCCCCGCGAGGAGCGGCAGGAGATCCTCCCGCTGGACACGGTGCCGCGCGGCGAGCGCGGCGACCTCCACCGTGCCGTCGCAGGCCGCGAGCAGCTCGAGCTCGTGGTTGTTGAGCCCCAGGCCGCCCAGCCTGCCGAGCCCGCCGTCCGTGCGAACGGGCCGCGCATCCATGGGGACGATCGCCTCGGCTTCGGCGACGGTCATCCGCGAGCGGATCCCCTCCAGCAGGAGCGCCGGCGTGGGCACGTCCAGGAGGATCCGCTCCTTCGTCTGCACCTCGCCCGGCACGAAGGTCCAGTCCCCCTCGCGCCACGTGAGCGTGTCGTAGAGGAGCGTCTCGTAGTGGTGCCGCACGAGCGGAAACAGCTCGCGTATCGGGATGATCCCCCTCTCCACCAGGATCGCGCCGGCCCGCCTGCCGCTCTTGTCGACCAGCTCCGCGGCCTGCGCGTACTGCTGCGCAGTCAGCCGCCCTTCGCGGTACAGGATCTCGATGAGGCGATCCTCCGTCGCCGACGAGGAGGCGAGGACGATCTCACCCTCGGCGACGCAGAACCGGCGTTCCGTGCCTTTGCGGCGGGTGTTGAGCTCCCCGGTCGCCCTGCGCGCGTGGACGCCGACGAGCACCTCCCAGAGCGGGCTCTCGCGCAGCGTCCCCGAGACGACGAGCTCGGGCGCGGCCGGCGCCTCCTCGACCGCCTCGGCGTCCTCTTCCATCGAGCCGTGCACGTCCGCCTCGTCCGGGATCCCGGCGTCCATCCCGTCGGTGACGACCGCCGGATGCTCCAGGTAGGCCTCCACGTCGACCGAGTCGAGGCCGACGAACGGAGCCTCGGCCTCCGTTCGCGCCTCGGCCGTCGACTCCGCCGTCAGGAGCCTCTCGGTCTCGCGGATGATGTCGTGCAGCGATCGATCGATCGGGTGCTCCTCGACCTCGTCCGCGACAGCTCGCCGCGCCCTGCCCCGCGACTCGATCATGCTGTTCGCCGCGACCGCCGCCGCCTTCGCCAGCGCGTCCGAGATCGGATCGCCGGTCGGGGCGCCGCCCTTCCTCGGATCGAGCTTGAGATCCGTCCTCACCATGATCGGTGGATAGTAGTTCTCCTCGCACCGCTCGGTCAAACTCGTGGCTCTGGAAAGCTCTTCGGCGGCGGGATCAGGGCTGGGATACGAACTCGATGCGCGCGAGCGGCGCAGCGTCTCCGCGCCGGACCCCGATCTTGGTCACGCGCGTGTAGCCGCCCGGGCGATCCTTGAACCGCGGGCCGAGCACGAAGAACAGCTTGTGCAGCACGTCCACGAACTCGCCCTGGCCGTCGTCGTACCTTCGCGGGAGGTACCTGCTCGCGACCCGCCGGAGGTGGATCTGCTTCGCGCGATCCTCGGCGCTCAGGCTGTCGAGCGGCTTTCCGACGGTGTCGCCGGCCTTCGCGGCCTTCGTGATCAGCGGCTCCACGATCCCGCGCAGCTCCATCGCCTTGGCCTGCGTCGTGTCGATCCGCTCGTGCACGATGAGCGCCGCGGCCATGTTCCGGAACAAGGCCTTCCGGTGGCTCGAGTTGCGGCCCAGCTTGCGTCCTTGATTATGGTGCCTCATATCGTCCTCATGACCCCTGCTGCTTCTTCCAGCGGGCGAGCATCTGCTCCCAGTTGTCGAGCTTCATGCCGAGCTGGAGATCCATCTCGGTGAGGATGTCGCGGATCTCCTTGAGCGACTTGCGGCCGAAGTTCTTCGTCTTGAGCATCTCGGCCTCGGTCTTCTGTACGAGCTCGCCGATGAGCTTGATCCCGGCGTTCTGCAGGCAGTTCGCAGACCGGACCGACAGCTCGAGCTCGTCCACCGGGCGGAACAGGTTCTCGTTGATCTCCTGCTCCGGCTCCGGGTAGTCGCTGGCGAGGCTCTCGTCCTCCTCCTCGAAGTTGATGAAGATGTTGAGGTGCTCCTTCAGGATCTTCGCCGCGTAGGCGACTCCGTCGTCCGGCTTCACGGTGCCGTTGGTCCACACCTCAAGCGTCAGCTTGTCGTAGTCGGTGATCTGACCCACGCGGGCGTTGGTCACCGCGTAGTTCACCTTGCGCACCGGCGAGTACAGGGCGTCGAGCTGGATCCACCCGATCTCCTGCGGCTCGTCATCGTTGATGCGCCGCTCGGTCGGGACGTAGCCGCGCCCCGGGCTCACGGAGATCAGGCACGCGAGGCGGCCACCCTCGTTCACCGTCGCGATGTGGTGGTCCGGGTTGAGCACCTCGACCTGGCTCACGGCCTGGATGTCCTTCGCCGTGACCTCCGCCGGGCCGTCGATGTCGATCCGGAGCGAGTACGTCTTCGCATCGTGCAGCCGGAGGATCACCTCTTTCAGGTTCAGAAGGATGTCGGTGACGTCCTCGACGACGTCCGGGACGGACGTGAACTCGTGGGCGACGTCATCGAACTTCACAGCCGTGATCGCCGCGCCCTGGAGGGACGACAGCAGCACACGGCGGAGCGAGTTTCCCAGCGTGATGCCGAACCCACGCTCCAGCGGCTCGCAGGAGAACCGCCCGTAGTGCTCGGTAAGGCTGTCCGGGTCCACCATCAGACCGCGGGGACGAATGAGCTCGCGCCAGTTGCGCTGATACATGCCGGCCTCCTCTTTTCTTTCCTACCGCGAGTAATACTCGACGATCAGCTGCGGCTGAACCTGGAGCTGGAGCTCCGCCACCTCGGGGACCTCCTTGAAGACGCCCTTGAACCCCTTGGCGTCGACCTCCAGCCACTTGTCCCAGCCGTGCCGCTCTCGCGCGTCGAGCGCCTCGGTTATCGTCGTGATTTTCCGCGACCGCTCGCGGATCGTGATCTCGTCGCCCGCCTTCAGGAGGTACGACGGGATGTTCACTCGCTCGTTCACGAGGATGTGGTTGTGCCGCACGAGCTGGCGGCCGGCGCGCCGCGTGTTCGCGAAACCCATGCGATAGACGACGTTATCGATGCGGCACTCGAGCATGCGGATGAGCGTGTCGCCGGTGACCCCCTTTGTCTGATCCGCCTTCTTGAAGTACGTGGCGAACTGGTTCTCGAGGATCCCGTAGATCCGGCGCACCTTCTGCTTTTCGCGCAGGTGGCGCGCGTACTCCGACGCCTTTCCGCGCCGCTGCCCGTGCTGCCCCGGGGCGTACGGGCGCCTGTCGAAGGCGCACTTGTCGGAGAAACACCGCTCTCCCTTGAGGAACAGCTTGCCGCCCTCGCGGCGACACTGCTTGCAAACCGGGCCAGTATTGCGTGCCACTTCGAACTCCTCCCGGGCTCTATCAGACCCGACGCCGCTTCGACGGCCTGCAGCCGTTGTGCGGGATAGGTGTAACGTCGCGAATCACCGTGATCCTGAGCCCGGACGCCTGGATCGCGCGGAGCGCCGATTCCCGGCCCGCGCCGGGCCCCTTCACCAGGATCGAAACCTGGCGGACGCCCGAGTCGAGCGCCTTCTTGGCGGCCTCCTCGGCCGCGAGCTGCGCGGCGAACGGGGTGCTCTTCCTCGAGCCCTTGAACCCCTGCGTGCCCGCCGTCGCCCACGAGATCGTGGCGCCCGATGGGTCGGTGATCGTCACGGTCGTGTTGTTGAACGTCGACTTGACGTGCACGACGCCGACCGGGACGTTCTTCTTGACCTTCTTTTTTCCGCCTCTTGTCGCTTTAGCCATGATTCAATCCGATCACTTCTTCTTCCTGACGGGCGCCCCGCGCCTCGGGCCTTTTCTGGTTCTGGCGTTCGTATGCGTCCTCTGGCCGCGGCACGGCAGGCCGCGCCGGTGCCTGAGCCCGCGGTAGCAGCCGAGGTCCATGAGGCGCTTGATGTTCATCGACGTCTCGCGCCGCAGATCGCCCTCGACCTTGTACTCCTCGTTGATGACGTCGCGCAGCGACATGACCTCGCTCTCGGTGAGGTCATCCGCCTTCCGGGTCGGGTCGACCTTCGCCTTCTCGCAGATCGCGAGGGCGGAGCTGTGCCCGATCCCGAAGATGTACGTCAACGCGATCCTGATGTGTTTCTTGCGCGGCAGATCCACGCCAGCAATACGTGCCACGACAACCCTCCTAGCCTTGCCGCTGCTTGTGGCGCGGGTTCTCGCAAATCACCCTCACCACGCCGCGACGGCGGACGATCTTGCACTTGTCGCAAATCTTCTTCACCGACGGTTTGACCTTCATGGCCTTCCTCCGAATCCGCCTCGACCCATCACTTCAGGCCCAGCGCGCGCTTCGCCGCGGCGAAGACGTCGTCCGGGGTCGCGTTCGTTCCGACGACCTTCCGGACCAGGCCGCGCTTCCCATAGAAGTCGATGAGCGGAGATGTCTGTTTGTGGTACGCCGAGAGGCGCTCCCGCACGGTCTTCTCGTTGTCGTCCGCGCGCTGATCGAGCCCCTTGTGTCCGCACCTGCAGGTGTCGTCCGAGGGCGGCGGCGTGAAAACCAGGTGGTAGATCGCGCCGCACTCGCCGCAGGTCCGCCGCCCGGTGATGCGCTTCACGAGCTCCTCGTCCTCGACGTCGAGCAGGAGCACGTGGGTAAGCGCGCGCTCCAGGCGGCCGAGCATCTTCTCGAGCGTCTCGGCCTGGGGCACGGTGCGGGGGAAGCCGTCGAGCATGAACCCGGCCTTGCAGTCCGGCTTCGCGAGCCGCTCTTCGACGAGCCCGATGACGACCTCGTCCGGCACGAGCTTCCCGGCGTCCATGAACGCCTTCGCCTTCTTGCCGAGCTCCGTCCCCGCCGCGACGCCCGCGCGGAGCATGTCGCCCGTCGAGATCTGGGGGATTCCGGTCAGCTCGACCAGCTTCTTCGCCTGCGTCCCCTTGCCCGCTCCGGGCGGTCCGAGAAGAATGAGATCCATCAGGCCCTCGCTCTGCGCCCGCGGATGCGGACCCCCTTGGGCCCGGTGAATCCGTCGTAGTGGCGCGTGATGAGATGCGACTCGATCTGCTGCGCGGTGTCCAACGCGACGCCGACGACGATCATCAGGCCCGTGCCGCCGAGATAGAACGGCACGTTCATCTTCGTGATGAGGATCGAGGGCAGCACGCAGATGACCGCGACGTACATCGCGCCGCCGAACGTGATCCGGTTCAGCACCCTGTCGATGTACTCCGCCGTGCGCTTTCCGGGGCGGATCCCGGGGATGAACGCCCCCTGCTTCTTCAGGTTGTCCGCCACGTCGGCCGGCTGGAACGTGATCGCCGTGTAGAAGTAGCAGAAGAAGATGATCAGCAGCGCGTAGACCGTATTGTAGCCCCACGTGCCGAAGCTCAGGATGCCGTTCAGCCAGTCGAAGCCCGTGAAGCCGGCGACGACGCTCGGGAACATGAGGAGCGTCGACGCGAAGATCGGCGGGATGACGCCCGCCTGGTTGACGCGCAGCGGCAGGAAGGTCGAGTGCCCTCCGTAGATCTTCCTGCCGACCATGCGCTTGGCGTGCTGGATCGGGATGCGCCGCTGGCCGCGCTCGAAGAAAATGATCGTCGTCACGACCGCGATCAGGACGATGACCACGAACATGAGGCCGATCGGCGACAGCTCGTGGAACGTCGCCTGCCGCACGACCTGGACGACCGCGTCCGGAATTCGCGAGACGATGCCCGCGAAGATGATGAGCGAGATGCCGTTCCCGATGCCGCGCTCCGTGATGCGCTCGCCGAGCCACATGATGAACGCGGTGCCGGTCGTCAGCGTGATCATCGTGATCAGCCGGAAGGTCCATCCCGGCTCCGCGACGACGGCGCCCATGCCGCTCTGCTGGTTCATGCTCTCGAGGAACGTCGCGATGCCCATCGACTGGATGAAGCTCAGGATGACGGTGCCGTACCTGGTGTACTGGTTGATCTTCCGGTGCCCGGCCTCGCCCTCCTTGCGCAGCTCGGCGAGCCTCGGGACGACCGAGGAGAGGAGCTGCAGGATGATGGAGGCGGAGACGTACGGCATGATGCCGAGGGCGAAGATCGACAGGTTCTCGAGCGCGCCGCCCGAGAACATGTTGAAGAGCCCCATGAAGGAGCCGGAGCTCTGCTTGACGATCTTGCCCATCACCTCGCGATCCACGCCCGGCGTGGTCACGAAGATGCCGACGCGGTACACCGCCAGCATCGCCAAGGTGAAGAAGATCCTCTTCCTCAGCTCAGGTATCTTCCCGATATTTGCAATACCGCTAGCCACGTTATCCCCTGACCTCGGTCAATCGCCTGCCGCGATCGCTAAGGCTTAGCCTTGATCTCCTCGAACTTCCCGCCCGCCTTCTGCAGCTTCTCCAGCGCGCCGGCGGAGATGGAGTGGGCGCGGATCGTGAGCTTCTTCTTGAGCTCGCCCTTGCCCAATATCTTGACCCCTTCCCCTGCGTCGCGGATGAGCCCGTGCGCGACGAGCGCCGCGATGTCGACGACCGTGCCGTTCGCGAACACGTCGAGCTTGCCGAGGTTCACGATGACCCACTCCTTGCGGAACGGGTTCTTGAAGCCGCGCTTCGGGAGCCGCCGCTGGAGCGGCATCTGGCCGCCCTCGAACCCGCGCGGGATGGTCCCGTTGGAGCGCGCGGTCTGCCCCTTGCCGCCGCGGCCGGCCGTCTTGCCGAGGCCCGAGCCCGGCCCGCGACCGACGCGCGTTCTCTTCTTTCTCGAACCCTCCGGGGGGGCGAGCTTGCTCAAGATATCAGACATCGGCTTCCTCGACTCGAACGAGGTGAATGACCTTCTTGATCATCCCTCGGAATGAAGGCGTATTCTCGACCACGACGCTCTGGCCGATCCTCCGCAGGCCGAGACCCTTGATCACGGCGCGGTTGTGCGCGCACTGGCTGATCACGCTTCTCGTCTGGGTCACTCTCAACTTCGACACCGCCATGATGACTTCCCTTCCGCACGACCAGGCCTCGGGCCTGCTACTTCGCGAAATCCTCCACTCGCTTCCCGCGCCTGCGCGCCACCACGGAGCGATCCTCGAGCGTGCGAAGCGCCTCGACGGTCGCGTAGACGACGTTCACCGGCGTGTTGGAGCCGATGCACTTCGTCAAGAGATCGTGGATGCCGCACGACTCGACCACCGCGCGGACCGGTCCGCCTGCGATGACGCCGGTGCCGGGGCTCGCCGGACGGAGCAGCACGGCGCCCGAGCCGAAGATCCCCAGGTTCTCGTGCGGGATGGTGTGCCCGTCGAGCGGGACCGAGAACATCGAGGCTCGCGCCTTGTCGTTCCCCTTGCGGATCGCCTCCGGCACCTCGTTGGCCTTGCCGTAGCCGACGCCGACCCTCCCCTTCCCGTCGCCGACCACCACCAGCGCCGAGAAGTTGAACCGCCTGCCGCCCTTGACCACCTTGGCGACGCGGTTGATGTGAACGACCTTCTCGATGAGCTCTTCGCCATCGCTCTGGAGATCTTGCTGTTCCTGATGGGTCATCCTGCGCTCCTAGAACTCCAGCCCGGCTTCGCGTGCCGCGTCCGCCAAGGCCTTGATCCGCCCGTGGTAAATGAAGCCGTTCCTATCGAACACGACCATCTTGATGTTGTTCTCGAGGCATTTCCGGGCCACGAGCACGCCCACTTTTTTCGCGAGCACCGACTTCGCGCCCTCGACGTCGCCCTCCCTGACTTCCTTGGACAAGGAAGACACGGCGAGGAGCGTCTTGTGGGCTTCGTCGTCGATGACCTGCGCGTAGATGTGCGCGGCGCTGCGGAAGACGGACAGCCTCGGTCTCGCGCTGGTGCCCTGCACCTTCTTGCGGATCCGCTTCTTGCGCCACGATCTGATCTCAGCCTTCGTTTTCATTGCCGAAACCTTTTACTTGCCGCCGGCCTTGCCAGCCTTGCGGCGAACCTTCTCGTCCACGTAACGGATGCCCTTGCCCTTGTAAGGCTCCGGCGGTCTGAAACCGCGAATCGTCGCCGCGGTCTGGCCGAGGAGCTCCTTGTCGATCCCCTTCAGCGCGAACGCGACGCCCTTCTCGGCGACCTCGGCCTCGATCCCCTTGGGGAGCGGGAACTCGACCGGCGACGAGTATCCGAGGTTGAGCACGAGTTTGGTGCCCTGCAAAGCGACCCTGTACCCGACGCCTTCCAGCGCCATCTTCTTCTCGAAACCGCGCGTCACGCCCGTCACCAGGTTGCTCAGCAGCGCGCGCGTCAACCCCTGGTACGCGCCCATCTGCCGCTCCTCGGACTCGCGCTCCACGACGACCACGCCGCCCTCCACCTTCACCTTGACATGGGGCGGCAGGGGCTTGGTCAGGGATCCCTTGGGCCCCTTCACCGAAACGGTGTTCCCCTTGACGTCGACCGTCACCCCCTTCGGGACTTCGATTGGCTTTTTGCCTATCCGGGACATGACTGCACCTCGACCGCCTTCAGCGGGCTACCAGATCTCACAGAGCACTTCTCCGCCCACGTTGAGGCGACGCGCTTCCCGATCCGTTATCACTCCCTTCGACGTGGACACTATCGCCACGCCGAGCCCTGACTTCACCGTCGGCAGCTCTTCCGCCGAGCTGTACTTCCGCCGCCCCGGCTTCGAGATGCGCTTCATCGTATGGATGGCGGGCTTGTTCCCTTCCCCGTACCGCAGCTGGATGACCAGCTCGCTGCCGATGCTCTCGCTCTTCTCGACCGAGAACCCCTCGAGGTACCCCTCATCGCGCAGGATCGCGACGATGCGCTCGCGCATCTTCGAGTGCGGCGAACGGGTGACCTCGTGGCTGGCCAGTCCGGCGTTGCGAATCCTCGTCAGCAGATCTCCAATCGGATCATTCATGGCTACCTCACCAGCTCGCCTTGATGACGCCCGGAATCTCGCCGCGCAACGAGAGCTTGCGCAGGCAGATCCGGCACATGTCGAACTTGCGATAGTACGCGCGCGGCCTGCCGCACAGCGGGCAACGGTTCCGGTGCCGCACCTTGTACTTCAGCGTTTTCTTCAGCTTCGCGAACGCGCATGTTCTTGCCACGGTCGTCTCCTCTCGATCTACTTCTTGAAGGGCATCCCGAGCAGCTTGAGCAGCTCCAGCCCCTCTTCATCCGTCCCCGCCGTCGTGACGAAGGTCACGTTGAGCCCCTTGATCTTGTCGACCTTGTCGTAGTCGATCTCGGGGAAGATGATCTGTTCCCGGACGCCCATCGTGAAGTTGCCCCGGCCGTCGAAGCCCTTCCGCGAGACGCCCTTGAAGTCGCGGACGCGCGGCAGCGCGAAGGTGATGAGGCGATCGAAGAACTCCCACATCCGCTCCCGGCGGAGCGTCACGGAGCAGCCGATCGGCATCCCCTCGCGGAGCTTGAAGTTGGCCACGGACTTCCGCGAGCGCCTGATCACGGCCTTCTGCCCGCAGATCCGCTCGAGCTCCTGAACCGCCGAGTCCATGATCTTCGCGTTGTGGATCGCCTCGCCGAGCCCCATGTTGAGGACGACCTTCTCGAGCCTGGGCACCTGCATCGCGTTGGTGTAGGCGAACCGCTTCGTCAGCGCGGCGCAGACGTCCTTCTTGTAGTTCTCCCGCAAACGCGGCACGACCTTCTCGGCCTTCTCGGCCTTCTCGGCCTTCTCGGCCTTGTCGGCCTTCACGACCTTCTCGGCCTTCACGACCTTCTCGGCCTTCACGGCCTTCTCGGTCTTCACGGCCTTCTCGGCCTTCTCGTCATTGTCAGCCATCTCACTCATCCCTAGTCAAAGACGGTTCCCGACTTGGCTGCGACCCGCACCTTGGATCCGTCCTGGTTCTTCGTCGTGCGTGTCCGCGTCCCTTTCCCTGTCTTGCCATCGACCAGCATGACGTTCGAAACGTGAATCGGCGCCTCGATATCGACGATCCCGCCGTTGGGGTTCGCCTGCGAGGGGCGCTTGTGCTTCTTGACCATGTTCGCCTGCTCGACGACGACGGCTTCCTTCTCGCGCACCACGCGGATCACCCTGCCGGTCTTTCCCTTGTCCTTGCCGGCGATGATGATCACCATGTCGTTCTTGCGTATCCGCATTTCCCTAGTCTCCCTCGCCGCTCGCTAAATGACCTCGGGGGCGAGCGAAACGATCTTCATGAACTTCTTGCCCCTGAGCTCGCGCGCGACCGGCCCGAAGATGCGCGTCCCGATCGGCTCGTTCTGGGCGTTGACCAGGACGGCCGAGTTCTCGTCGAACCGAATGTACGAACCGTCCGTCCGCGAGATCTCCTTCGCGGTGCGCACCACGACCGCGCGCACGACGTCGCCCTTCTTCACCTTCGCGTTCGGCAGCGCCTCGCGGATGGAGACGGTGATGACGTCGCCGACGGTCGCGTACTTCCGCTTGGAGCCGCCGAGCACCTTGATGCACACGAGCTTCCTCGCCCCGGAGTTGTCCGCCACGCCCAGCGTTGTCTGCATCTGGATCATGGCTACACCTCCACGGCGCGTTCGATCACGCGCATCACGACCCAGCGCTTGGTCCGCGACAGCGGGCGCGACTCGCGGATCTCGACGAGATCACCGACGTGACACTCGTTCTTCTCGTCGTGAGCGGCGTACCGCGTGCGCTTGGTGACGATCTTGCCGTAGCGCCTGTCCGCCACTCGGCGGCGGACCTCGACGACGACGGACTTGTCCATCTTGTCCTTGTAAACCCGTCCGGTCATCACCCTCTTGCGTTCGAAAGCCATGATCCGTTCCCTTACTTTCCGTCGGCTTTGCGCGTCGCCTTCTTGCGCTCCGCCAGAACCGTCTCAATCCGCGCCACCTCACGACGAGCCTTCTGGACGCTGCTCGTGTCCGTGAGCTGGTGCGTCGCGTTCTTGATCCGCGTCTGGAACAGTGTCTGCTTCGCCTCGTCGATGAGGCCCTGCAACTCCTGCGCGCTACGTTCCCTGAGCTCCTTCGCCCTCACAGCGCACCTCCCCGCGGGACGAACCGCGTCGCCACGCCGAGCTTGTGCGCGGCGATGTGGAACGCCTCGCGCGCCACCGTCTCGGTCACGCCGGCGATCTCGTAGAGCATCCGGCCCGGACGCACGACGGCCACCCACTCCTCGGGGGCTCCCTTGCCTTTCCCCATCCGGGTCTCGGCGGGCTTCTTCGTGATCGGCTTGTCGGGGAAGATCCGGATCCAGAGCTTGCCCGAGCGCTTGACGTGCCGCTGGACCGCCATACGGGCGGCCTCGATCTGGCGCGCCGTGATCTTCCCGCACTCCACCGCCTGCAGCCCGAAGTCGCCGAAGGACACGTCGCTGCCCTTCTGGGCCGTGCCGCGCATCCGGCCCTTCTGCTGCTTGCGGTACTTGACCTTTTTCGGACTGAGCATCGCTACACCCTACTGCTTGGGCATGGGCGCCTTCTTCAGCACCTCGCCCTTGAATATCCAGGTCTTCACCCCGATGACGCCGTACGTCGTGAACGCCTCGGCGAACCCGTAGTCGATGTCGGCGCGCAACGTGTGCAGAGGCACGCGCCCCGCGCGGTACTTCTCATTCCGCGACATCTCGGCGCCGCCGAGCCGGCCGGACGTCTCGATGCGGACGCCCTTGGCCCCGAACTTCATCGCCGTCTGGAGCGCCTTCTTCATGGCGCGACGGAAGGCGACGCGCCGCTCGAGCTGCGTCGCGACGTTCTCCGCGACGAGCTGCGCGTTCGTCTCGGCCTTCCGGACCTCCTGGATCTCGATGAAGACCTCGTTCCCGGTCAGCTTCTGCACCTCGCCGCGCAGGGTCTCGACGCCCGCGCCGCGCTTCCCGATGATGATGCCGGGCCGCGACGAGTGGATGATGATCTTGCACTTGTTCGCCGCGCGCTCGACCTCGATGTCCGAGATGCTCGCGTGCATCCAGGCCTTCTTGATGTACCGCCGGATCCGGATGTCCTCGTGCAACCACTTGGAGTACGTCTTGTCCTGGTACCAAGTGGATTGCCACGACCTGATGATGCCGATCCGCAATCCGAACGGGTGAACCTTCTGCCCCACGGCTGCCTCCTAGCGAATCCCGAGAACCACCTTGATGTGGCTCGTACCTTTTTTGATCTTCGTCGCCCGCCCCATGGCGCGCGGTCGCCAACGGCGCATGTGCTGCGTGGGGCCCATGTCGACCTGCAGCGAGGCGATGAAGAGCGCGTCGACGTCCACCGCGGAGTCGGCCTGCTTCGCATTCGCCACCGCCGACTCCACCAGCTTCTTGATCGGGCGCGCCGCGCCCTTCTCGGCGAAGGTCAACGCCGTCAGGGCGGCCCCGACGTCCATGCCGCGAACCAGGTTCGCCACGACCCTCGCCTTCCTCGGCGAAACTTTCACGAAACGTGCGCTAGCCTTGACTTCCATAACTGCATCCCTCAGGCGTTACCCATTGAAATCATTAGCGTTTCAACCATCGTCAGAACCCCTGACCGAGGCCAGCGGTTCTTATCACGCCCATGCCCTCGAGTCAAGCCGCTGCTCGCCCGAAAACAAAATGATTTCAAAGGCCTCCTACTTCTTGGCACCGACTTTGGCCTTCCTGTCGCCCGAATGGCCGTGGAAGAGCCTCGTCGGCGCGAACTCGCCGAGCTTGTGCCCCACCATGTTCTCGGTCACGAACACGGCGATGAACTTCTTCCCGTTGTGCACCGCGAAGGTGAGCCCGACGGCATCCGGGATCACCGTCGAGCGCCGAGACCACGTCTTTATCACCTTCTTGTTGCCGGACCTGTTCGCCTCCTCGATCTTCTTGAGGAGGTGAGTGTCGATGAACGGCCCCTTTTTTACCGATCGTGACATTGCTGCGTTCCTTACTTCTTCTTGCCGCGCCGTTTGACGATGAACTTGTCCGTCGCGCGGTTCTTTCTCGTCTTGTAGCCCTTGGTCGGCTTTCCCCAGGGCGTGCACGGGTGCCGCCCGCCCGACGATCTCCCCTCGCCGCCCCCCATCGGGTGATCGACGGGGTTCATCACGACGCCGCGGACGCGCGGGCGCACGCCGAGCCAGCGCGAGCGTCCCGCCTTGCCGGAGCGGATCTGGGAGTGCTCGATGTTCGAGACCTGGCCGATCGTCGCGCGGCAATCCACGTTGACAAGCCGCACCTCGTTGGAGGGCAGGCGGACGTGGGCGTAGTGCTCGTCCTTGGCGAGCAGCTGCGCGCCGCTCCCCGCGGAGCGGACCATCTGGCCGCCGCGCCCGCGCTTGAGCTCGACGTTGTGGATCATCGTGCCGAGCGGGATGTAGCGGAGCGGCAGCGAGTTGCCGGGCTTGATGTCCGCGTGCCGGCTCGAGATCACTTCGTCGCCCACGTTGAGGCTGTCCGGCGCGAGGATGTACGATTTCTCGCCGTCCACATAGTAAAGGAGCGCGATGCGCGCGGACCGATTGGGATCGTACTCAATCGTCGCCACCTTCGCGGGGATCCCGATCTTGTTCCGCCTGAAGTCGATGACCCGGAAGCGCCGCTTGTGCCCGCCCCCGCGGTGTCGCGACGTGATGCGCCCGGAGTTGTTCCTCCCGCCGGAGCTCTTGAGCGGCCTGAGCAGCGACGGTTCGGGCTGGTCGCGGGTGATCTCTGAGAAATCGTGCCCGCTCATCAACCGCCGACCGGGCGAGGTCGGCCTGTATTGCTTGATGCCCATGGTGCTAGACTCCCTCGAAGAACTCGATGGTATCGCCCTCGCGCAGCGTCACGACGGCCTTCTTCCAGTTCGGACGCTTGCCCATGCGACGCCCCATCCTCGTCACCTTGCCCCGGACGACCACGGTGTTCACCTCGGTCACGTTGACCTTGAACAGCTTCTCCACCGCGGCCTTGATCTCGGGCTTGCTCGCCTTCATCGCGACCTCGAAGAGCACCTTGTGCTGCTCCTCTTTGAGCCACTCGCCCTTCTCCGTCATGATGAGCGGCTTGACAATCACTTCTTGAACGGACTTCATGCCTCGGTCCTCCTCGGCCGAACCGGCTTCGTCAGTCGCGCCTCGACGTCGAGCGCGGCGCGCCTCGTCATGACGAGCTGATCGTGGCGCAGGATGTCCAGCACGTTCAGCCCGGCCGGCGACAGGTACAGGTGGTTCGCCAGGTTGCCGGCGCTCATGCGCAGCTTGTCGTTCTCCTCGAGGTCGACGAGCACGGCCTTGTTCGTGCCGAGCCTGCCGAGGATCGTCTCGAGCTTGCGCGTCTTGATCTCGGGGAGCTCGAAGTTGTCGAGGACGATCAGGCGGTTCTCCTTGACGAGCAGGGAGAGCGCGCTCTGCATGGCGCCGCGCCGCACCTGCTTGGGCGGCGAGAAGTCGAAGGAACGTGGCCTCGGGCCGAAGACCGTGCCGCCGCCGACGTGGTTCGGAGCGCGCTCCGAGCCCTGCCTCGCCCGGCCCGTTCCCTTCTGTCGGAACGGCTTGCGCCCGCCGCCGGAGACCGCGTTGCGCTCCTTCGTGCACGCGCTGCCCGCGCGAGCGCGATTGCGCTGCATCCTGACGATCTCGTGCAGGAGGTGGTACTTGACCTCGACACCGAACACAGCGTCGCTGAGCTCGATCTCGCCGATCTCCTTGTTCTCCAGGTTCCTTATCTTCAACTTTGGCATCGCTAGCTCCGAATCTCGACGTCCACGCCAGCGCTCAGGTCCAGCTTCATCAACGCATCGAGGGTCTGTTGCGTCGGCTCCAGGATGTCGATGAGGCGCTTGTGCGTCCTGATCTCGAACTGCTCGCGCGACTTCTTGTCCACGTGCGGCCCGCGAAGCACGGTGTACCTGTTGATCCGCGTCGGCAGCGGAATGGGTCCCGCCACGCGCGCGCCGGTCCGCTTCGCCGTGTCCACGATCTCCGTCGTGGAGGAGTCGAGCAACTTGTGATCGTACGCCTTCAACCTGATTCTGATCTTGTTGGCCATTTTCGGCCCTCCGTCCTATTCGATAATCGACGAGACGACGCCGGAACCCACCGTCCGGCCGCCCTCGCAAATCGCGAAACGCCTTCCGTCTTCCATGGCCACCGGGTCGATCAGCGCCACCGCCATCCGGATGTTGTCCCCGGGCATCACCATCTTCACGTCCTCCGGGAGCTCGATCGTCCCGGTCACGTCCGTCGTCCGGATGTAGAACTGCGGCCTGTAGTTCGAGAAGAACGGCGTGTGCCGCCCGCCCTCCTCCTTCTTCAGGATGTACACCTCGCAGTTGAACTTCTTGTGCGGCGTGATCGACTTCGGCGCCGCCAGCACCTGCCCGCGGAAGATCTCGTCCTTCGCGATCCCCCGCAGCAGCACCCCGACGTTGTCCCCCGCCCGGCCCTCGTCCAGGATCTTCCGGAACATCTCCACGCCCGTCACCACCGTCTTCCGCGTCTCCGCGAACCCGATGATCTCCACCTCTTCCTGGACCTTCACGACCCCGCGCTCGATGCGCCCCGTCGCCACCGTCCCGCGCCCCTTGATCGAGAACACGTCCTCGACGGGCATCAGGAACGGCTTGTCGATCGCCCGCACCGGCTCCGGGATCGACGCGTCTATCGCGTCCATCAGCTTCAGGATCGACCCCTCGCCCATCTCCCCCGTGTCGCCCTCCAGCGCCTTCAGCGCCGACCCGCGGATCACGGGGATCGTGTCCCCCGGGAACTCGTACTTCGTCAGAAGCTCCCGGACCTCCATCTCCACCAGGTCCAGAAGCTCCGGGTCCTCCACCGCGTCCACCTTGTTCATGTAGATCACGATCGCCGGCACGCCCACCTGCCGCGCCAGAAGGATGTGCTCCCGCGTCTGCGGCATCGGCCCGTCCGTCGCCGCCACCACCACGATCGCCCCGTCCATCTGCGCCGCGCCCGTGATCATGTTCTTGATGTAGTCCGCGTGCCCGGGGCAATCCACGTGCGCGTAGTGCCGCGCCTTCGTCTCGTACTCCACGTGCGCCGTCGCGATCGTGATCCCGCGCGCCTTCTCCTCCGGAGCCTTGTCGATTTCGTCGAACGCCACGAACTTCGCCCCGCCGACCTTCGCCAGCGTCTTCGTGATCGCCGCCGTCAGCGTCGTCTTCCCGTGGTCGATGTGCCCGATCGTCCCCACGTTCACGTGCGGCTTGTTCCTTACGAATTTCTCCTTCGCCATGACAAAGCTCCTTTGGAGCGCGGCCAAGCCGCGCCGTGTCCACTTCTCAACCGATGATCACCCTGGCGATCTGCTCGGGAACGGCGCTGAAGTGCGAGAACTGCATCGTGTACGTCGCTCTCCCTTGCGTCACGGTCCTCAAATCGGTCGTGTAGCCGAACATCAGTCTCAGAGGCACGTGCACGTCGATCACCTGAACGCTCACGCGCGCCTCCATTCCGCTGATCCTTCCCTGCCGTCGGTTCAGATCGCCGACGACCTCTCCCATGAACTCCTCGGGCACGATCACCTGCACGGCCATGACCGGCTCGAGCAAAATGGGTTGCGAAGCCCGGAGGGCTTCCCTCAGGGCAATCGAGGCGGCGATTTTATACGCCAGCTCGGTGCTGTCAACCTCATGTTTGCCTTCGTTCAACAAAGAAACCACCAGATCTACGATGGGATATCCGGCCAAAACACCGGAACCGAGCGATCCGCGCACGCTCTCCTCGACTTGTCGCACGAACTCCTTCGGGATGATCATCCCGTCCGTCTCATCCTTGAACTCGATGCCGCTCCCGCGCTCGCCGGGCCGGACGCCGAGCTTGATCGAGGCGCGGTGCAGCTTCGCGCCGATCTGCTTTTCCACGGAGCCGACGCCCGCGGCTTCGCGCGTTGCGGTCTCCCGAAAAGCCACGCGCGGGTCGCCGACGTTCGCGGCCACGTTGAACTCGCGGCGGAGCCGGTCGACGATGATCTCGAGGTGCAGCTCGCCCATCCCGCTGATGAGCGTCTGCCCGGTCTCCTCGTCCGTCTTCACGAGGAACGTCGGGTCCTCCATCGAGAGCCTGTCGAGGGCCTGCGAGAGCTTCTCCTGATCGGCCATCGTCCTCGGCTCGATGGCGATCGAGATCACCGGCTCCGGCGCCTCGATCCGCTCGAGGAGCAGCGGGTGCTTGGGATCGCAGAGGGTGTCGCCCGTCGTCGTGAACCGCAGGCCCACCGCGGCCGCGATATCACCGGCAAACACCTCCTTGATCTCCTCCCGCTTGTTCGCGTGCATCTGGAGGAGCCGGTTGATGCGCTCCTTCCTCGACTTGCTGGCGTTCTCGATCGCCTTGCCCGTCTCGAGCGTTCCCGAGTAAACGCGGAAGTATGTGAGCTGGCCCGCGTAGGCGTCGTTCTGGACCTTGAAGGCGAGCGCGGCGAACGGCTCGCCCTCGTCCGCCTTCCGGCTGATCGGCTTCTGCGTCGACACATCCACGCCCTGGATCGGCGGCAGATCGACGGGCGCGGGCAGGTAGTCGACCACCGCGTCTAGGACCAGCTGCACGCCCTTGTTGCGGAAGGCCGCGCCGCAGAGCACCGGAACGATCTTCCCGCGGATGGTGCCCGCCCGGATCGCGGCCCGTACGCGCGAGAGATCCGGCTCGTGCCCCTCGAGGTAGCTCTCCATCAGCTGCTCGTCGAAGTCGGCCGCCGCCTCGATGAGCTTCTCGCGGGCCGCCGCCGCCGCGTCGGCCATCTCCGCCGGGATCTCGTCCAGGCGGTAGTTGGCGCCGAGCGCGTCGTCGTCCCAGATCACCGCGCGGCCCTCCAGGAGGTCCACGATGCCGCGGAAGCCGTCCTCGACTCCGACCGGCAGTTGCGTCGGCACCGGGCGGGCACCGAGCCTCTCGCGGATCATGTCGACGCAGCGCTCGAAGCTCGCGCCGATCCGATCCATCTTGTTGACGAATGCCAGCCGCGGGACGCCGTACTTGTCGGCCTGCCGCCACACGGTCTCGGACTGGGGCTCGACGCCCGCCACGCCGTCGAAGACGCAGACGGCGCCGTCGAGCACGCGCAGCGATCGCTCGACCTCGATCGTGAAGTCGACGTGCCCCGGGGTGTCGATGATGTTGATCCGGTGATCCCGCCAGAAGCAGGTGGTCGCGGCGCTGGTGATGGTGATGCCGCGCTCCTGCTCCTGCGGCATCCAGTCCATCTGGGCCGTCCCGTCGTGGACCTCGCCCATCTTGTGCGATACGCCGGTGTAGTAGAGGACCCTCTCCGTGAGAGTGGTCTTGCCGGCATCGATGTGGGCCATGATCCCGATGTTTCGGATCAGGCCGATCGGAACGCGCCTTGCCACGCCGTCGCTCTCCCAACCGCCCGCGCTCGTTCGTTCGGCGCCCGGCAGCAAGGACCTCTCTCGGCATCATTCGGCGCGAGTTGCACCCGCCGGAGAAGGCCCGGGACTATTTCATCTACCAGCGGTAGTGCGCGAACGCCTTGTTCGCCTCCGCCATCTTGTGCGTATCCTCACGCTTCTTGATCGACGTGCCGCGGTTCTGCGAGGCGTCCACGAGCTCCGCGGCGAGCCTCTCGCGCATCGTCTGCTCGCCGCGATCGCGGGAGTAGTTGATGAGCCAGCGCATCGCCAGCGCGAGCCTCCGGCTCGCCCTCACCTCGACCGGCACCTGGTAGGTGGCGCCGCCCACGCGACGCGACTTCACCTCGATCTTCGGCTTCACGTTCTCGATGGCCTTCTTGAAGACCTCGAGCGGATCCTGCTTGTAGCGCTGCTCGATGATGTCGAACGCGCCGTACAGCGCCTGCTCCGCGACGGCCTTCTTGCCGCCGTACATCATCTTGTTCACGAACTTGGACACCATCCGGTTCCTGAACTTGGGATCCGGCTGGATTTTCCGTTTCGGTACTTCTCTTCGCCTCGGCATGCCCTACCTCGACCCTACTTCTTCGGGCGCTTCGCGCCGTACTTGCTGCGACCCTGCCGCCGCTCCTCGACCCCGGACGCGTCCATCGTCCCGCGGATGACGTGATACCGCACCCCGGGGAGATCCTTGACGCGGCCGCCGCGGATCAACACCACCGAGTGCTCCTGCAGGTTGTGCCCCTCGCCCGGGATGTAGGTCGTGACCTCCATCCCGTTCGAGAGCCGGACGCGCGCCACCTTGCGGAGCGCCGAGTTCGGCTTCTTCGGGGTCGATGTGTAGACCCTCACGCACACGCCCCGCTTCTGCGGGCACGCCTTGAGCGCGGGGGCCGTCGTCTTCGCCGCTTGCGCGCGACGTCCCTTGCGAACGAGCTGGTTTATCGTCGGCATGCTTCCACTTCTCTAACCCGGTCCGCTCCGCGCGGATCGAAGGCGCTCCCGTGTAATCAAACTAGCCGCTTTTGTCAAGCCGAAGTGATCCCGTTCGCCTCGTCGAACTCGGACTCGTCGGGCACCTCCACGACGCCCCCGTCCACGCCCTCCGCGACCTCGATCGTGAGGCTCTGGTACATCGGGACACCGGTGCCGGCCGGAATCAGCCGGCCCATGATGACGTTCTCCTTGGGCCCGGTCAGGTAGTCGATCCGTCCGGACACGGCCGCCTCGGTGAGCACCTTGGTGGTCTCCTGGAACGACGACGCCGAGATGAAGCTGTCGGTCGAGAGCGCCGCCTTCGTGATCCCGAGGAGGAGCGCCTCCGCGGTCGCCGGCCTGCCGCCCGCCGCGATCACGCGCTCGTTCTCGGCCCTGAACTCGGCCTTGTCCACCTTGTCGTCCGCGAGGAAGGCCGTGTCCCCCGAATCCTTGATCGTGACGCGCCGCAGCATCTGGCGGACGATCGTCTCGATGTGCTTGTCGTTGATGGACACGCCCTGGAGGCGGTAGACCTCCTGGATCTCGTCGACGAGGTACTTCGCCAGCGCCTTCTCGCCCATCACCTTCAGGATGTCGTGCGGGTTGGCGGCGCCGTCCATGAGCGCCTCGCCGGCGCGGATGAAGTCGCCCTCCTTGACCGCGATGTGCTTGCCCTTGGCGATGAGGTAGTCCTTCGGCTCGCCGACCTCCGGCGTGATGACGACCTTCCGCTTGCCCTTCGTGTCCTTGCCGAACGAGATGACGCCGTCGATCTCGGCGATCATGGCGTGCTCCTTGGGCTTGCGCGCCTCGAACAGCTCCGCCACGCGCGGCAGGCCGCCGGTGATGTCCTTCGTCTTCGTGGTCTCGCGCGGGATCTTGGCGATCACCTCGCCGGCGTCGATGGCGTCGCCCTCGTTCACGGTGATGTTCGCGCCGACCGGCAGGAGGTACCGCGCGGCGCCGCCGGTGCCGGCGTCCTTGGTCGCGCCCTTCTCGTCCTTGATCGAGACGCGGGGCCGAAGCTCGGGATCCTTGGACTCGATGATCACCTTTCGCGAGAGGCCCGTCACCTCGTCGAGCATCTCCGACATGGAGAGGCCCTCGATGACGTCGCCGAACTTCACCACGCCGGGGGTCTCGGCGACGATCGGGATCGAGTAAGGATCCCACTCGGCGATGAGCTCTCCGGACTTCACGTTCCGCCCTTCCTCGACCTTGAGGGCGGCGCCGTAGACGACGTTGTAGGTGTGCTCGCGCCCGACGTCGTCGACGACCGCGATCTCCCCGTGCCGGGCCATCACGATGGTCGTGCCGTCCGTCTTCCGCGCGACCGGCAGCCCGCGGAGCTGAACGCGCCCGTCCTGGTTCGCCTCGAGCCGCGACTGCTCGATCTTGCCGCGCTTCGCCGCGCCGCCGATGTGGAAGGTCCGCATCGTCAGCTGCGTGCCGGGCTCGCCGATGGACTGCGCGGCGATGATCCCCACCGCCTCGCCGATGTTGACCTGATAGCCGCGCGCGAGATCGCGGCCGTAGCACTTCACGCAGATGCCGCGCTGTGTCTGGCAGGTGAGCACCGATCGGATCGTGACCGACGTCGTGCCCGCCGCCTCGATCTTCGCGACCTTGGTCTCGTCGATGATCTCGTTCGCCTCGACGAGCAGCTCGCCGGTGTACGGATCGTAGACGTCGTCGAGGGCGACGCGGCCGAGCACGCGCTCGCTCAGCTTCTGGATGACCTCGCCGCCCTCCTCGAGCGCCGTGACCTCGATGCCGTCGAGCGTGCCGCAGTCGAACTCCGTGATCGTCGCGTCCTGTGCGACGTCGACGAGCCGCCGCGTGAGGTAGCCGGAGTTCGCGGTCTTGAGCGCGGTGTCCGCAAGCCCCTTGCGCGCGCCGTGCGTCGAGATGAAGTACTGGAGGACCGACAGCCCCTCCCGGAAGTTCGCCGTGATCGGCGTCTCGATAATCTCGCCCGACGGCTTCGCCATCAGGCCGCGCATTCCGGCGAGCTGCCTGAGCTGCGCGTTGGAACCGCGCGCGCCGGAGTCCGCCATGATGAAAATCGGGTTGAAGCTCGAGACGGTCTTCATCTCACCCGTGTACGGATCCTTGACGTCGGCCGAGCGGATCTGCTGCACCATCTCGTCGGCGACCTGATCCGACACGGCGGCCCAGATGTCGACGACCTTGTTGTACCGCTCGCCGTCCGTGATGAGGCCTTCCTGGTACTGCGTGACGACGCGCTCGACCTCGGCCTGCGCCGTCTCGAGCAGCGCCTTCTTGGTCTTCGGGATCTCCATGTTGTCCATGCAGATGCTGATCCCGGCGCGCGTCGCGTACTCGAAGCCGATGTTGCGGAGCTGATCCGCGAGGATCACGGTGGCCTTGTTGCCGCACACGCGGTACGCCGCGTCGATGAGCTGCGACAGCGCCTTGCGGTCCATGACCTTGTTCACGAAGCTGAACGGCATGCCGCGGGGCAGGATCTCGCCCACCAGCACGCGCCCGACCGACGTGCGGACGTGCGCCCCGTCGACGCGCACGACCACCTCCGCGTGGAGATCGATCGCGCCGCTGTCGTAGGCCATCCGCACCTCGTCGGTGGACGAGTAGATTCCCGCGAACCTGGCGGCACCCTTGACGTCGTCGCGGTGCTCGCCGCGGCTGAACGGCCGCTTGCTCGTCATGTAGTACAGCCCGAGCACGATATCCTGGGTCGGGTTGATGATCGGCTTGCCGTGGGCCGGGCTCAGGATGTTGTTCGTCGACATCATGAGCACGCGCGCTTCCATCTGCGCCTCGATGCTGAGCGGGACGTGGACGGCCATCTGGTCGCCGTCGAAATCGGCGTTGAAGGCGGTACAGACGAGCGGGTGCAGCCGGATCGCCTTGCCCTCGATGAGGACCGGCTCGAACGCCTGTATGCCGAGGCGGTGCAGCGTCGGCGCGCGGTTCAGCATGACGGGGTGCTCGCTGATCACCTCGTCGAGGATGTCCCAGACCTCGGACTTCGCCTTCTCGACCATCTTTTTCGCGCTCTTGATGGTCGTGACGAACCCGCGCTCCTCGAGCTTGTTGTAGATGAACGGCTTGAACAGCTCGAGCGCCATCTGCTTCGGCAGGCCGCACTGGTGCAGCTTGAGCGACGGGCCGACCACGATCACGGAGCGGCCGGAGTAGTCGACGCGCTTGCCGAGCAGGTTCTGGCGGAACCGGCCCTGCTTTCCCTTGAGCATGTCGGACAGGGACTTGAGGGGCCGCTTGTTGGGGCCGGTGATCGTCTTCCCGCGCCGTCCGTTGTCGAAGAGCGCGTCGACGGCCTCCTGCAGCATGCGCCGCTCGTTGCGGATGATGATGTCGGGCGCGTTGAGCTCGAGGAGGCGCTTCAGCCGGTTGTTCCGGTTGATCACGCGCCGGTACAGGTCGTTCAGGTCGCTCGTCGCGAACCTGCCGCCGTCGAGCGGAACGAGCGGCCGCAGATCGGGCGGGAGCACCGGGATCACCGACAGCATCATCCACTCGGGCTTGTTCCCCGAGTCCTTGAACGCCTCCGCGACCTTGAGCCGCTTCGTGTACTTCTTGCGCTTCGCCTCGCTGTTGTTGCCGCGCAGCTCGCGCCGAAGCTCCTCGGCGAGCGTGACCACGTCGACGTCCTTCAGGAGCGAGACGACCGCCTCCCCGCCCATGCCGGCCTCGAACGTGCCGTACCCGAACTCCTCGATCGCCTGCTGGTACCTCTCCTCGGAGAGGATCTCGCCCCGCTCCATCGAGGTCTGCCCCGGGTCGAGCACGACGTAGCTCTCGCAGTAGAGGATGCGCTCGAGATCCTTGAGCGTGATGTCGAGCAGCGCCCCGATCCGCGAAGGCAGGCTCTTGAGGAACCAGATGTGCGCGACCGGGGTGGCGAGCGTGATGTGGCCGAGCCGCTCCCGCCGCACCTTCGACTGGATCACCTCGACGCCGCACTTCTCGCAGACGATGCCCCGGTGCTTCATCCGCTTGTACTTCCCGCAGTTGCACTCGTAGTCCTTGACCGGGCCGAAGATCTTCGCGCAGAAGAGCCCGTCCCGCTCCGGCTTGAACGTGCGGTAGTTGATCGTCTCGGGCTTCTTCACCTCGCCGTGCGACCACTCCAGGATCTGGTTCGGGCTCGCCAGCGAGATCCGCATCGCCGAGAAGCTCAGCGGATCCTTGGGTTTCTCAAAGAAGCTGAAGATGTCCTTCATGATCTACCTCCCGGCGCCTAAGCCTGGGGCTGCTCTTCCGAAACGATCTGCTCACCAACGTGGCTCTCGACCAGCTCGACGTTCAGGCAGAGGCTCTGGAGCTCCTTGATGAGGACGTTGAACGACTCCGGGAGCCCCGCCTCGAGCGACTGCTCGCCCTTGACGATGGACTCGTACATCCGCGTGCGACCCATGACGTCGTCGCTCTTGACCGTGAGGAACTCCTGCAGCGCGTACGCGGCGCCGTAGGCCTCCATGGCCCAGACCTCCATCTCGCCGAGCCGCTGGCCGCCGAACTGCGCCTTGCCGCCGAGCGGCTGCTGCGTGACGAGCGAGTACGGCCCGATGGACCGCGCGTGGATCTTGTCGTCGACGAGGTGGTGCAGCTTGAGCACGTACATGACGCCGACGGTCACGTCCTGATCGAACGCCTCGCCCGTGCGGCCGTCGAAGAGCACGGTCTGCCCGGATCGCGGCAGGCCGGCCAGCTCCAGCGCCTTGCGGATCTCCTCCTCGGCGGCGCCGTCGAACACCGGCGAGCCGTAGAGGATGCCCTCGCGCTGCTGCGCGGCGAACCGCAGCACTTCCTTGTCGGACATCTCGTCGACCATCCGGCCGCCGATCTCGCTGGAGAAGATCCCCTTCAGCCGCGCGCGGACGTTCTCCGCGGCGTACCCGCCCACCTCGACCATCCACGAGAGCTGCTCGCCGAGCACGCGCGCGGCCCAGCCGAGGTGCGTCTCGAGGATCTGCCCGACGTTCATACGGGAGGGCACGCCGAGCGGGTTGAGCACGATGTCCACAGGGGTGCCGTCCTGCAGGAATGGCATGTCCTCTTCCGGCAGGATGCGGCTGATCACGCCCTTGTTGCCGTGCCGGCCCGCCATCTTGTCGCCGACCGACACGCGCCGCTTGATGGCCACGAACAGCTTGACCATCTTGATCACGCCCGGCGGGAGCTCGTCCCCCTTCGACAGCCTATCTATCTTCTCGTGGAACGCCTCCTCGATCACGTCCTGCTGGCTCTTGAGGGACTCGATGATCTCGGCGATCCGATCCTGCCCCGAGTCGACCGGGATCTGTCCCCAGTACTTGCGCGGGATGTCGTTCAGGCTGTCGTTCTCGAGCTTCTTGCCCTTCTGCACGACGACGTTGCCCTTGTCGTCCACGAGCTTGCCGGTCGTCGTCCTGCCGGCGAGGATCTTCCGGACGCGGGCGTAGGCCGACTCCCGGATGATCTTGATCTCGGCCGCCATGTCCTTCTCCAGCCGAGCGCGCTCCGCCTCCTCGATCTGCTTGGCGCGGTCGTCCTTCTCGGTGCCGCGCCTGCTGAAGACGCGCGCGTCGATGACGATGCCGGAGACGCCCGGCGGCACGCGCAGCGAGGAGTCGCGCACGTCGCCCGCCTTCTCGCCGAAGATCGCGCGCAGGAGCTTCTCCTCGGGGCTGAGCTGCGTCTCGCCCTTCGGCGTGATCTTGCCGACGAGGATGTCGCCCTGCTTGACCTCGGCGCCCATGCGCACGATGCCGCTCTCGTCGAGGTTCGCGAGCGCCTCCTCGCCGACGTTCGGGATGTCCCGGGTGATCTCCTCCTTGCCGAGCTTCGTGTCGCGCGCGACGCACTCGAACTCCTCGATGTGGATGGAGGTGTACGCGTCCTCCTTCGCGAGCTTCTCGGAGAGGAGGATCGAGTCCTCGAAGTTGTAGCCGCCCCACGGCATGAACGCGACGAGCACGTTCTGCCCGAGCGCGAGCTCGCCTTGGGCGGTCGCCGGGCCGTCCGCGAGCACGTCGCCCTTCCGGACCTTCGCTCCGGCGCCGATGACCGGCTTCTGGTTGACACAGGTGTTCTGGTTGGAGCGACGGAACTTCACGAGGTTGTAGATGTCCGGGAAGTCGCCGCTGCGGCCCTCCGCGCGAACGACGATCCGCGTCGCGTCGACCGACTCGACGACGCCGTCGCGCCGCGCGATCACCGTGACGCCCGAGTCGGCGGCCACCTTTCCCTCGAGCCCGGTGCCGACGATCGGCGCCCTGGTCTTGAGGAGCGGCACCGCCTGGCGCTGCATGTTCGATCCCATGAGCGCGCGGTTCGCGTCGTCGTGCTCGAGGAACGGCACGAGCGAGGACGCGACCGACACGAGCTGGTTCGGCGACACGTCCATGAGCGTCACCTGCTCGTTGGTCACCATGGCGAACTCGCCGTTGTTGCGGCACAGCACGAACGCGTTCACCAACTTTCCCTTCTTGTCGAAGGGCTCGTTGGCCTGCGCGATGAAGTGCTGCTCCTCCTCGAGCGCGGAGTAGAACCGCACCGTGTCGGTGACCTTGCCCTCGGTCACGTCGCGGTACGGCGTCTCGACGAAGCCGTACTCGTTGACCCTGGCGAACGTCGAGAGCGACGCGATGAGGCCGATGTTCGGCCCCTCCGGCGTCTCGATCGGGCAGATGCGGCCGTAATGCGTCGGATGGACGTCGCGCACCTCGAAGCCCGCCCGCTCGCGCGTCAGGCCGCCGGGGCCGAGCGCGGAGAGGCGCCGCTTGTGCGTGACCTCGGAGAGCGGATTCGTCTGATCCATGAACTGCGACAGCTGGCTCGAGCCGAAGTACTCCTTGACCACGGCGCTGACCGGCTTCGCGTTGATGAGATCGTGCGGCATGAGCGTGTCGAGCTCCTGGCTCATGCTCATGCGCTCCTTGATCGCGCGCTCCATGCGGACAAGCCCGATGCGGTACTGGCTCTCCATGAGCTCGCCGACCGCGCGTACGCGCCGGTTCCCGAGGTGGTCGATGTCGTCGACCGAGCCGCGCCCGTTCTTGAGCTCGATGAGGTGGTGCACGGTCTCCATGATGTCGCGCGGCGTCAGGGTCGTGAGCTCGAGCGGCTCCTCGATGTGGAACTTGTGGTTCAGCTTGAGCCTGCCGACGCGGGACAGATCGTAGCGCTCCGTGTTGAAGAACAGGTTCTGAAACAGCACGTTCGCGGTCTCGAGCGTCGGCGGGTCCCCGGGGCGCAGCCGGCGGTAGATCTCCAGGATCGCCTCCTCCTGGGAGGTGATCTTGTCCGCCACCAGCGTGTCGCGGAGGTAGGAACCGACGTTGAGGTTGTCGATGAAGAGCACCTTGAAGCTCTTGATCTTCGCGTCGCGGAGCCTATCGATCTTGGACTCGGTGATCTCCTCGTTGCACTCGAGCAGCACCTCGCCGGTCGCCTCGTCGATCACGTCCTCGGCGGACACCTTGCCGAGCACGTCCGGCAGATCGATGGGCAGCGTGTCGAGCTCGGCCTCGCGCATCTTGCGGATCGCCATCCGCGTGAACTTCCGGTTCTTCTTGACGATGACGGTGCCGCCGATCTTGATGTCGCGCGTCGCCCGCTGTCCCTCGATGAAGTCGTACTCGATGCTCTTCTTGAACCGCTTGCCCTGCTCCAGGAACACCGTCTCGGTGTTGTAGAAGTAATTGAGGAGATCCTGCGTCGAGAACCCCAGGGCGCGCAGCAGCACGGTCGCCGGCATCTTCCTGCGCCGATCGATCCGGACGTGGATGATGTTCTTGTGGTCGAACTCGAAATCGAGCCACGACCCGCGGTACGGGATCACGCGCGCCGAGTAGAGCAGCTTGCCGGACGAGTGCGTCTTCCCCTTGTCGTGGTCGAAGAACACGCCCGGTGAGCGGTGCAGCTGGCTGACGACCACGCGCTCCGTCCCGTTGATGATGAACGTCCCGTTCTCCGTCATGAGCGGGATCTCGCCGAAGAACACCTCCTGCTCCTTGATGTCGCGGACGACCGGATCCTGGCCTTCCTCGGCCGGGGCGTCGTAGATGATGAGCTGGATGGTGACCTTGATGGGCGCCGCGAAGCTCATCCCCCGCTGGCGGCACTCGTCGACGTCGTACTTCGGCTTCTCCAGCGTGTACCCGAGGTAGGCGAGCTCGCTCGTCCCCTTGAAGTCGCGGATGGGGAATACGCTCGTGAACACGCCCTGCAGCCCCACGGTCTCTCGCTGCTCGTGGGGCACGGTCGCCTGCAGGAACTTGTCGTACGACAGCTTCTGAATCTCGATCAAATGGGGAATCTCGACGACCTTCCGGATCTTGCCGAAGGACTCCCGATAACGGTAGTTCGCCTGGACTGTGGATGCCATGGGCTCAGCTCCCTATTGTTTCAGAAGCGTTAGGAGAAAACGTCCTCCCGGCGACTTCCCGGGCGGAGGACAGACCACACCGTTGCCCGCGCGGCTGCGCGCAGGCGGGACGACGAGCTCGACTGGCGATGCTCCGTATTCGGAACATCGAGGCTACTTCACCGTGACAGTAGCACCGGCCTCCTCGAGCTTCTTCTTGGCGTCCGCGGCTTCCTCCTTCGACACGGCTTCCTTGACCACCTTCGGCGCCGCGTCGACGAGATCCTTCGCTTCCTTGAGCCCGAGGTTCGTGAGCTCGCGGATGACCTTGATCACGTTGATCTTCTTGTCACCGATCGCGGTCAGCTCGACGTTGAACTCGGTCTTCTCCTCCACCGCGGCGGCGGCCTCGCCGCCACCGGCACCGGCCATACCCATCATGGCCACCGGCGCCGCGGAGACGCCCCACTTCGACTCGAGCTCCTTCGTCAGCGCGGCGATGTCCATCACCGACAGGTTGCTCAGGAACTCCACCACTTGTTCGCGCGTAATCTCAGGCATCTTTCACTCCCATTTCACAGGCCCTCTATCGGACCCGGACGTTTCCCTTCTTTTTCTGCGACCCGCACCCTTGCCGGCCGCGCCTACTTCTCTTCCAGCTGTCGACGCCGCGCGTCGAGCACGTACACGAAGTTGGTCGATCCCGCGGCGAGCAGCCGCACGAATTCCTGCGCCGGCGCCATGAACGTCGCGAGCATCGTCCCGAGCAGCTCGTTCTTCCCCGGCATCTTCGACAGGCTGACGACCGCCTTGTCGTCGAGCACCTCGTTGCCGAGCACCGCGCACTTGATCCGCAGCTTCTCGTTGGTCTTCGCGAAGGTGACCGCGACGCGGGCCGGCGCCGCCGGATCATCGTAGGACCACGCCACGGCGGTGGGTCCCACGAGGTGATCGACGAGCTTCCCGTGGAACGGCGAGTCCTTGACGGCGAGCCCGAACAGCTTGTTCTTGATCACCTTGTACTCGACCCCGACCTTGCGGAACTCGTCTCGCAGCCGCGTGACGCTCTGGACGTCCAAACCGCGGAAGTCCGTGACCACGGCGCTGGCCATCTTCGAGAACCGTTCCCGGATCTCGTTGATCTGGTCTTGCTTCTGTACCCGGTTCATGGACGCCTCCTACTTCTTCCCGCCGAAGATCTGCGGGTCGATCTTCACGCCGGGGCCCATCGTCGACGAGACGCAGATCCCCTTGAGGTACGTGCCCTTCGCCGAAGGCGGCTTCGCCTTGAGGATCGCCTCGATCAGGACGTCGAAATTGCCCTGGAGCTTCTTTGCCTCGAACGAGGCCTTCCCGATCGGCGCGTGCACGATGCCGGCCTTCTCGACGCGGTACTGCACCTTCCCGGCCTTGGCCTGCTTCACCGCGTTCGTGACGTCGAGTGTGACCGTGCCGGTCTTCGGGTTCGGCATGAGCCCGCGCGTGCCGAGGATCTTCCCGATCCTTCCGACCTTGGCCATCATCGGCGGGATCGCGATGGCGGTGTCGAACTCGAGCCAGCCGCCCTGGATCTTCTCGATGAGATCCTCCGCCCCGACGTAGTCGGCGCCGGCGTCCTGCGCCTCCTTCTCCTTCTCGCCCGTCGCGAACACGAGCACCCGGATCGTCTTGCCCAGCCCGTGCGGCAGCGCCACGGCGCCGCGCACCATCTGGTCCGCGTGCTTCGGGTTGACCCCGAGCTTGATCGCGACGTCGACGGTCTCGTCGAACTTCGCCGTCGCGGTCCCCTTGACCTTCGACAGCGCCTCCTCGACCGAGTACAGCGTGTTCCTGTCCACGGTCTCCCTGGCCGTACGTGTGCGTTTGGACTGCTTTCCCATGCGGCGTTCGCCTCCCATGCGTTTCTCCCCCGTGTGTCGGGGGCGCGTGGTAAAAACGGTGCCCCCAAGCGGGGCGATCCGTCAGTCGACGACCTCGATGCCCATCGAACGAGCCGTCCCCGAAACCGTCTTGATCGCGGAATCGATGCTCGTCGTGTTCAGGTCGACCAGCTTCATCTCGGCGATCTTCCTGATCTGGGCGCCCGTTACCGTGCCGGCCTTCTCCTTGTTCGGCGTGCCGGATCCCTTCTCCAGCTTCGCCTCCTTCAGCAGAAGGCGCGCGACCGGCGGCGTCTTGGTGATGAACGTGAAGCTCCTGTCGGCGAAGACCGTGATCACCACCGGGATGATCATGCCCTCCGCCGCCTGCGCCTGGGTCTTGGCGTTGAACGTCTTGCAGAACTCCATGATGTTCACGCCGTGCTGGCCGAGCGCGGGCCCGATGGGCGGCGACGGGTTCGCCTTTCCCGCGGGCACCTGCAGCTTGATCTGGCCGATGATCTTTTTCATCTCGATTCTCCTGCGAGGCCGTCCTCGCCTAACTCGTCTTCTCCACCTGCGTGTAGTCGAGCTCGACCGGCGTCGCGCGGCCGAAGATGCTCACGAGCACGACGACCTTCTGCTTCTCCGGCTTGACGACCTCGACCGTGCCGTTGAAGCCGCTGAACGCGCCGTCCACGACGCGGATCCCGTCGCCCTCCTCGAACCGGATGATCGGCGTCGGCGCCGCGGCGCCGGCCTCCATCCGCGACATGATCCTGGCGATCTCCTCCTCGGGCACCGGCGCCGGCCGCTGGTTCCCGACGAAGTTGGTCACCTTGGGCGTGTTCTTGACGAGGTGCCACGTCTCCTCGTTGAGCACCATCTGCAGGAAGATGTACCCTGGGAAGAACTTCCGCTCGCCGATCCGCTTCTTGCCGCGCACGACCTCCTGCACGGTCTCGGTCGGGACGAGGATCTCGCCGAACAGCTCTGGGAAGCCCGAGCCCTTGATCCGCTCCTCGAGCGAGAGCCGGACCTTGTTCTCGAAGCCCGAGTACGTGGTGACCACGTAGTATTTCATTTTCCTGTCCGGCTCGGCCATGATCGTACCTTTTCCTTGAACCCGTCCCTCGGCCCGCGCTCAGATGTTGAGCAGCTGCTCGGTCGCCCAGGCCCAGAACATGTCGAACACGCCGAGAATGATGGACGCGATGATCGACACCACGATGACGACGACCGTCGACGCGGACAGCTCCTTGCGCGTCGGCCAGGTCACCTTCGAGAGCTCCGTGACGACCTCCACTGCGAGCCGGTTGAGCTTCGGGTGCCGCCACATGTAGATCGCCGTGCCGAAGCCGGCGATCCCGCCGATCGCGATGGTCATCCACCCCCGCGGCGCGGGCATCCACGCGAACCCGAGGTTCAGGCGCGTCCACGCGGTATCGACGATCTGGATGAGCAGCCACGCGAGAGCAATGGCGCCGCCGAAGAAGATGGCGTGCACGTAGCGCATCAGGCCGAACGCAGCCGCGGCCTGCCCGACGGGGGCCGCCGCGGGCGCTGCGGTCTCCGCCTCTCGCGCGTCTTCCTCTTCCCTGCCCTTGCCGTCGTCTTCTTTTTCGCTCATCGCCGTCTCTCCGATAAGGCCGGAATCCTGTGCAGGCCAGGAGGGATTCGAACCCCCAACCTACGGATTTGGAATCCGCCGCTCTACCGTTCGAGCTACTGGCCTATTGGGAGGCCTACTTGGTCTCCCTGTGCTCCGTGTGCTTGCGGCAACGCGGACAATACTTGTTGAACGCCAGCTTGCCGGGCGTCGTGCGCTTGTTCTTCGTCGTCGTGTAGTTGCGCTCCGAACAAACGCGACACTCGAGCGTGATCATCGTTCTGTTGCCACCTGCCACGGCAGCCTCCTATTCGATAATCGACGAGACGACGCCGGAACCCACCGTCCGGCCGCCCTCGCGAATCGCGAAACGCATTCCGTCTTCCATGGCCACCGGGTCGATCAGCGCCACCGCCATCCGGATGTTGTCC
>JALNZK010000050.1 GCA_023229365.1 Pseudomonadota bacterium
TCGTATCATTCCCACAAGCACATTCAAACGCGAGAACCCCGCCCTCCGCCTTCGAAGGCGCAAGACAACCTCTCACATAAACGCCGTTCTCTTTGATCGCCGAATCATAATGAAAATTGATCAGATCGATCTCCGGATGATCGGAATCACTCCACGCCGTCGCCAATCTTTCATCACAATTTGAACAATAAAATCCGTATTTCTTCATCGACGGATCGATCGCCGGACATTCTCCGTCTCCCATCGCAACAAACTTTTCACATTTATTACACTTTGAGATTCCGGGTCTGCTCATCTTATTATCAAAATATTTACACCCGAACGAACATAAAAGAGGTTGACACGGAACCGGAGGATTCAAAAGATGATCAACTTTTTTTAATTGATCTTTCAATGTTTGGATTTCTTCTTCCATCTGTGCTTTATTCACATTTCCCTCCGTTATGGCGCAACGACATCATCTCCGCCAACTGTCGCCGTTCCGACGACCGCATAAGATTGAATCGTTTCTTCCTTTAATAATAGCTTAAAAGTAGCGGTATTGGCAAGTTTTTCCATCTTCACAATACTCATCGAATATGTCTCCGCCGTGATATCGTCCTCAACTGTGACCAAATCCCCGACTTGTAGATACGGAATTTCCTTCGCCTCGACATCATAACTTTTATTCGGATCCTTGAATGAGAAGATTAATGAATCAGCCATCGTCCTCGCATAATCCGGAGATTGAATATAGTCGTTTCGAATTTCGTGAATCTGATATCCATAATCATCGATTGAAGTTTGAGCGTCCGCGTCCTCTGTCTCATAAACAATTTCCCTTGAAATCTTCGCCGGAGTTCCCCACAAAACCAACTCCGTGAGATAAACCTGTTGCGTATAGGCGTTCGCGAGAATAATGTGAGCAACATTTCCTCCTAAAACCTCAAAGGTTGTGACTGTGACGCTACTCGTTCGATCTGTTCCCGTTGAATCTTCAAAATCGTTCGCCTTAAAATATGATCCATCCGTCGCCACTCCATCGGGTTCGTAGATCGTAGGACACGGAAGATCTCCGAAATCGTCTTGAATCGTCGCGAATAACTCAATCGATCCACTCGCCGGAATAGAATCCGCCGAATCTTTTTGCCATATTCTTTGATTCACTTGAACTTCACGCGGATTCGCGATCACTCGAACTTTATTGATGACAGAAACGGGTTCGAGATTCGCCTTGACGATCGCGTTGTCATAAGTGAAAGTATATCGGCTTGTCGCATTTTGAGAGAGATGGTATCGATTCTCAAATCTGATAATCCCTTCTTCGTCAACATACAAAATCCCATTTTCCGCTTCGCATATATTTCGGATCACATCCAACGCTTTATCGCTTTTCTTGATCTGAACGAACGGAATATAATTCGCCGAATCCTCTAGTATAAATTGATTCGCCGAAAGACCGCATTCCAAGAGAACCGCCGAAATAACCTCATCTCCCCACTTATTGACGAGAAGAGATCCCGCCAACTCAAACCCTTCAATATAATCCAAAATATCCAACGCCGTGATCGTCGTCGTCATCTCATCAAGATCGTGTTTAGGTGGATCCGTTCTTCCCACAAATTGAGGGATTACTTTGTCGTTGAATCCGGAAAATATTTTGATGAATCTTCGGGGTTTTAGGTCAAGAAATCTCTTCGTGATATTATTTAAAACGACCGACGCCCTTGACTTAACCACTCCGACCAACGGAAAACCGGATTCTCTCGAATACTCGAATGAATTCACATAATCGCTTTCATCTGTATATAAATATTTATCCCATTCCGTTATCGCGTCATAATTCCCCTTAACGATCGCATTACTTCCGACCTGTGATGTTCCGACAATCGCAAAAATAGCACTCGAATTATAAGTATTATCCCACGCGATCATTACCTTGTGAGAAACTTGAACGCTCGGACTTTCGACCGCGTTTTGAAATTCTGTTGTGACTGTCTGCATTAATTACCTCTTTACGACTTCTTCAATAATAACGCTTGATGAAGTGATCGTTCCGCCTTGACTGTTATCATCGCCCAACGCGACCAAAACTTGAATCCCGTTCGCCGTCGCCCATCTATCAGTATAATTAAAAGTGAGAGTTCTCCCCGCATTGAGAGCAGAAACCAAAAACGCGTCGATCTCATCATACTTCGTCCGATCCATATTCTTGAAATTCAACTCATAGATATATTTTCGATAATTAATCCGCTCAAACGCCGTTCCGTTTTTAGTTCTCGCCGATACTTTATCCCAAAGATTCCTTCGAACAACTCCGACATCCGGATGTTCAAGAGTGAGGACATTACTTGCCGAATCTGTGATTGTAGGTTTCGCCATATTACACCTTCTTCGTTATTAAACTCAAACCCTTTGCGTTGAATACTCGCTCCGCCTTCTTGACCATTCCTTCCGCGAAATTATCATAGGCAAGTTCTGATCCGACGAAAACTCCTTTATTCGACGCGTCGATAAATAACTGAACGGGTTGAGAATTGACCATATCGCCGGAAACCGACACATTTGGAAGATTATTCGCTTGTTTTCTCAACTCATCGACCGATCCGTTGAGGTTTTTCCCTGTGACCTCCGCTTGATCCTCAATAGCAAATAACGCCTTTTCAATATAAGACGGAGAATGAATCCCAAGACCATTCTTGAACGAATTCCAAAGACCGGACGCGAAATCTCCCGCACTCTTTGCCGCTTTTGGTATCAGATTCTTGATTGAATCAACCGCACTATTGAAAGCGTTAGTGACCGCATTCGGGATTCCGTTGATAAAATCCATAATCCCGTTCCAAATCCCTTTACCAAAGTCAACCGCACTATTATATGCGCTCTTCCCCGCATTTGAGACCCTCTCCGGCACTTTTAGAAGCCAGTTGTATATCTGAACCGGAAGATCCGTAAAGAACCATATAACGCCGTTTATACCCGCCAAAACGAGATCATACATTATCCTCATTGAACGACCGATCCAAAAAGCGATAGTATTCGGAAGATTCGTGAGAAATTCCGCAATCTTTCCGGGGAGATCTAAAAACCATTGATGAATCGCTTTCACGCCATCGATGACACCTTTAACGAAATTACTGATCCCTGTGATAAGCCAAGTGATCGCATTAAAAAGAAATGTAACCGCTTTATAAATCGCTATGATCGAAACATATAAAGCAACTCCTAAAATAACCGCCAAAACCTTTAAAATAGGAATTAATATCGGTCCGAGAACTTGCCACATTCTAACAAAAGCAGGAAATAATTCCTCGATAATAACTTTCCATATATTTTTAATCGCCGGAAGAATATAAGTTTGAAAAATATTCCACATCTCTCGGAGAACGGGCATTAATGAATTTTGAACCCACGGAACGATCTCGCTCTTCGTGAATTCCGCCACCGCTTTGACCACATCCCCGATCGTTTTAATTATATTCCCAAAAAAAGATTCGATTTCCGCCCGATGATCTGATAACCAAGTATAAAGGAAAGTTGCTCCCTCTTTTAGATAGAAAAACATCCCGCCCTTTTTAACTTCTCCGTCATCTCCGATCCCGACAATTGTTCTCGCGAGAGATCCGATCGTATCTTTAACATTCGAGACAACTCCATCAAAAGTGAGAGATTGATTCTTCATCGCATTGAAAAACATTCCGCCCGATGATGTCATCTCCCCCATCGTATCTTCAACATCCTTTAATCCGACCTTACCCGTCGAGACCATCTCGAAAATGTTCGCCTCTGTCGTCTTAAAGTGTTTCGCAAGTGATGAGATGATAGGCACACCGGCGTCCATCGCTATATTCAACGCTTCAAGATCCGCTCGTCCCTTCGCCTTAACTTTACCCAACATCCCGACGAGAGATTCCATCTTATCTTTATTACCCAACGCAATATCGCCCAAGATCTTGAACTTCGGAATAACCTCGTCTTGTGCGTAGCCAAAAGCCAATAATCTTTGAGATCCTTTAACAACATCCGGAAGTTCGAACGGCGTTTCCTTCGCAAATTTAGCGATATCCGTCATCAACGACTTCGCCTTTTCAGCAGATCCGAGCATAGTTTCAAATCCAACTCTTGATTGTTCAAAATCCGAAGCACTTTTAACCGCGAAAACACTTCCCGCGACCGAGGCGGCTGAAACCGCCAAAATACTTTTTTTCGTAAAATCAAGAATATCGGAACCAATGCCCGATAATTTACTCCCGACATTTCCGAGAGCTGATGTCTCGTTCTTGACGGTTTTCATTCCACTTTTAAAATCTGTGATATCCGCCTTGATCGAAGCGACTATTGAACCAACTTCCATTTTATCTCCTTTACGATTGCGCTTCTTCCATCGTTCGCTTTAATCGTATAAATCCCGCTTCATCCAATTCTGTGACTTGCCAATAAGGTTTTGAACCCACGATTCGACCCTTGATTTTTTCGAATAATTGACCAATAACATTTTCGGATTTCTTCGGATCAATCATCCAAACCGGCTTCGGATCCGCAATTATAGTGAGAAGTGAGAGTTCTTCCTCTGATCTCAACGGCTCTATACTTTCGAGATACGCCTCCAAGAGAGGAAGGGACATCCCTTCCATCTCTTCGTGGCTAAAATGGTAGAACCTCGCTAACCTTGCGAAGGGTTCAATAATTTTTTTTTATCAAGATTCTCGTCTTGATCTGTGACGAATTGGAGAAAAGATCGAAGTTGTCCGGGCGTGAAGTTCGCGAATATTTCTTTCGGAATCTCCGGAATCATACCGCAAACAGTTTTCGCGACTACTTCCAAGATCTTGTCAAGGTCATCGTCTTTGATCCCTTTAATCTCTTTTTCCATTTTAGAGATCTTCTTCAATTCCGTCATTTTCGGAACTTTGAATCGAATTTTATTTCCTTCGAACTCAAATTCTTTGAAAGAGAGATCATCTAGGTTTAAGAAATTACTCATTTACGCTCCTTCCCAACGATTATATCGTTGAATCGCCAATCGTAGCGAGGTAGTTTTTATTCGCTTTACTCTCATCAATGAATGCTTGATACTGTGCTTCCATAATTGTTTCGGAATCATTGAATCCAAGTTTGATCTCGCCGATCTGAACTGCTTTCCAAACGATAACATCGAAGGAAATATCACTCGCTTCGCGAGAAACTGGATGAAGAACGAGACGCTGTGCCTCATTTAACAGAGAATAACCGGCTTGACGACCGATCTTCAACGCTGTCTTTCCACCACTTTCGACAAGATCTCCGGATGGAATAACCTTCTTCAAATTTGCGAGAGTATATTCAGCCAAAGGAACCTTGACTTGAAAATCTTCCGCTTTTAATCGCTTATCAACGATCGATCCCCCGTAAAGATCAACAGAGATCTCCGAGAATTCGGGCTTATAAGTGACCTCGACACCGCCTTTTGTGTGTCCTATGTCTGTTCCATTGATTGAAACACTACATATTCCGAGATTGATTTTTGTTGCGTCTGCCATAATTTCCTCCTGTTTTAGCTTTTATATCGCTAATATTATTCTAGCACCTTGAAACGATAGTTGCAAGATATTTCAAAGTTGCCGTTGAGATCTCGACCAATATCTCCCGGCTCCCCCATCGCCTCGATTAATAAAACAACACTCCCACCGGAAAGCGTGATATTTTGCTTTCGATGAAGAATATTTCGAACCAATTCCGCCTTCGTTTTAGCGGTCTCATAATCACTCGCTCTTGATATACATTGAATCGTCGGATCCATAACCGGAAGAAAATTATCGGGTGGAAATCCGCCCGTATCGATCAAAACGAGACAATTTATCGTATCGGCGGGTTGTTCCATCAAAAAGATCGTCTCCGCCTTGACTTCTGACGAATTCGCGATAATATAATCTTCAACTTCTTCAATAAACTTCATTTCGTCGCCTTCCTAACGCTTCCCTCAATTTTATCTTTATATACTTTTGACCTTCTCTTCAACGGATCCTCTAAATATTTACCTTTTCGGCTTTTCTTAAATTTATACTCCGGATGTTCGTGAAGTCGTGCCGCATAAGGCGTGTTATATGAAACTTCAACCTTCATCTCGTTCCCCTTGATTCCAACCTCGCTTGATCGTCCGGATCCGGACAATGTGCCTTTTTCAAACGGAACTTCCTTCGATGATTCGGATAACAGATCATCCCCGCAATCATCCAACGCACCCTTCACGCCCTTGATGACGACTTGTTCCGCTTTACTGAAATTCGCGAGAACTTCATCAATACCTTTAAATGAACTATCCATAAATCAACAACGCCTCTTTATGCGAGACCTCATTGACTAACGATTTAATCGAGATCTGAACAATAATGAACATCTTCCCGTCTTTTTCCAATTTATCTTCATAATCGAGATCTTCATCCGGATCGAGATAAACGATCGCATTCGCCGTGATCGTATTCCCCGATTGATCCTTGACCAACTTCTTCGTCTCACTCCAACGACAATTCACGACCTTTCCTTCCGTATAAGAAGGACGCCCATAATTACTCAAAACCCCCTTTGAGTAAAGAATCGCCGTATCGTTTAAATAATTCTCGATCATTACCAACTCCCGATTTTACTGATATATCCTCCGAGAAGAACCTTCGCCTCAACCGGAATCAAATTAATATCAACCGATTTGTCATAAGTTTCGGAGAGATCTCCAACCGAGAATGACGAAACGCCTTCCGCTTGAAGTTGTAGGCGTGAACTCGTATTCTTACCCTCTAAAATCCATTTAGCAATCTCACATTGAGCGTGTTTAACCTTCAAAGGCACTTGATCGATAATTCTGAATGAAGTTGTATCATCACACGCGACCGAGAAATTTGTGAGAAAATTGATCCGTCCAGTAGATCGAACAAATCCCGAAATCTGACGCTTTTCCCACTTATTCGTTCCCGATAGAACCTCGATCCCGCCATATTTGAATATATCGTCCGGAAACTCAATCCGATTCGCGAGAGAAGAACATATAATATGATCAACACCGCCCGAACTCGCCGTTCCACTCGCAATATCAGATTCCGATCTCGGAAATTTGAGAACTTGAAGATCATCAAACTTCTCCCCGTGAAATCTGAATCGATCAATGATCCTCATCGCCATTTTGAGAACTGACTTTTTATCCGTATCTGTCGCACCGCTCCAAACAGTATCTCCATAATAGAAATCAGAAAAATATTCGTTCGCCTCCGCGAGAGAGACATAACTATTCGCGTTTCGATCGGTAGGTATCGTGTTTAACTCAATCATACTTCCTCCAACGCTTCGATTAATTTCCTCACGGATTCTCTTATATTATATTTTAGCGCATATTCGGAAATCTTTCCACTTTTTTCACGCCATTCTTTCGCGTTCTCATACGCTAATCTCATCTTTTTTCGGAGATCCGGAATATCACATTTAACAAAATTACCGACATCCTCTCGGATATGATCGTATTTCGCCGGAATCAATTCCCAATCAACGCCGATCATAAACTCCGGATTGAAATATTCGGATATTCCGTGAGCATTCGGCACGATCGCAGGGATTCCCGTCGCCATCGCCTCCAAAGGCGTGATCCCGAAACCCTCTCCCCTCGACGGAAAGACAAAACAATCCGCCCGTCCGAGAAGTTTCATCAATTCCTCTTGACTTATCGCCTCATTTATTACTTCGATGTTTTTATATTCATCTAAACAGACGAGATTCTTCCCATAACTCGACGCGACTGTCTTAAATATCATTTTAACCGGCTCGGATTCATCAAATTCCTCTGTGAACGCCGTAAACAGTTCTCTCCACCCTTTTCGTATCGTGAACGCCTCATAATTCAAGAAAGTAAAAATCTCTCGCTGTGGGCGTTCTAAATGGGTAAAAATTTCATCGTTGAATCCCAAATTGATCACTTTCGCGTCAATACCGGACTTTTTGAAGATCTCCGCTCCCCATTTCGTCGGAACGATAACGAGATCATATTGTTTGAGAATCGGAATCCACGAATCCGGAATATGATCCGTCTCGAACATCGTGAAACAAACCCGCTTTTTATTATGACACCATTTGAGATTCGTCGGATATGAATAAACCAAAGAGATATCGCTTTTCTTCTCCTTAAAATCAAATTTATCGACGATCTCAACGCCAAATTCTTTGAAGTATTTGAGAAAAAGATTCTTCGATACCCCGTATCCGTTATTTTCATCCCGAACGGAAATAAATTCTATTTTCATAACGCTCCCTTCTGATAGCGGGAGAGGTTGAAGCGTAGAACCCCTCCCAATATCAGAAGGGGAGATTTCTCTCCCCTTCGTTATACCCTCAATCTAGGTAAGAACTTCAACCGCTAGTTCTGGACGAACGGTTTTAACACCGAACAGAACATCGATAGTCGTGAAGTATCCGCCGTCTTTGTGCTGATAAGAGGTCATAA
This sequence comes from Pseudomonadota bacterium, assembly GCA_023229365.1. Lineage (NCBI taxonomy): Bacteria > Pseudomonadati > Pseudomonadota > Pseudomonadota bacterium. Next base: position 8,441 of record JALNZK010000050.1, read on the forward strand.
CTCTCAAACCAATCCCGTCGGCATTTACAACTTGACCAACTGTTCCCGTGCCAGGATTCGGAACCCTCAACGGACGAGTGACAAGAGCGAATGCGCCCTTTTGGAAAGCGATGTTATGAGTAGAGATAGGAGAACCTTCGCCTGTCTCTTTAACACCTTGACATTCAAACTGATCGAAACCATATTTGCGTCCAAGTGAACCCTCAACAAGAGCTTCGCCATTTCCGGCAACCCATTGACTATTTGTGAACTTCTCAACCTTCAACAGAGCGGCGGCGTCTTTAGCAGACCAAACCACATATCTGTTTGCGCTAGGAGCTTTGGCGTCCGTAAGAACCTTACGAGCGTCAACTAGGATATCAGCCGTAGCGTCAACCCCTGCAGATCCAACATCGCCAGTTGCTTCGCTATAAAGAGCCAACAGTTGCCCGTCAATCTCTTCTGCGATAACTGAAACACCCTCATTCATCAAGTCCTCTTGATATTGAGGTTTAGCCAAGAAAGCCGCGATATCTTCGATCAAGAAGCCGACATATTTGTGCTGATTCAACACAACATCAACCTTCGCGTCATTCAATTCCTGTGCTTCATACTGACTTCCGCCGGATTTTGTCTTAACTGTAAGACCGGTCATTTTAGTGATTCTGACAGTATCGCCATAAGACGCTACTTCATTATCCCAATCTCTTCGAACGAGACGAGCCATCACTGTGTTGTTTTTTAGGTATTTTAGGGTCAATCCCGCTACAACTACCGGAATACCATCAGCGACATCGGTTTGCTGAATACCTGTGAGAATTTGTTCGTTTGCCATCTTTCCCTCTTTTTCCCGCTTCTATTTATTATTTACTAACTCTTCCTTCCGCGAATGCTAGGGCTATATCCGAGGCGTTCTTCGCGAACACATCTTGATCCTGTGTCTCCGCAAAAGTATATATTCGTTTCCCGTCTGCGGTCTTTCCACCTGTCCCCGCCGGAGCGGAACCCCCTCCGAGAGTTTTGTCCGTTTTACCGAATAGGTAGGGTTTATTTTCCTTCAACTTCGTGATGACATCTTCGATTCCTCGAACGCCATCGTCATCGACTTCAACTTTTGAAAGATCTGCGAGTTTGAATGCGTCCTCAACATTTACGACGCCTTCTTTAATCGCCAATTCCGTGAATGCGCTTCGTTTAGCAGATAATTGAACCTTCCCGCTCATTTCCGCTAATTCCTTCTCCCGCTTTTCAGCCAATTCCTTATATTCATTATTGGCTTTCAATTTCTCCTCATCGTCCTTCTTCTGTTTCTCCTTCAGCTCTTTTAACTGCCGACGGGTTTCCGCGAATTCCGAGTATGGAACGGTTTCGGGTTTTTTAGGTTCTGCCGGATCAACCGGATCTTTTGGGTCTTTCGGATCCACCGGATCTTTTGGATCAACGGGATCTTTCGGATCCACGGGGTCTTTTGGGTCAATAGGGTCTGCCATAACGCCTCCTTGTTTAGTTATAAGTGACTATCTAACGATCTTGATTATCAGCCAAGACCTAACGCTGTTTTTATTATGCGACCATTTGATATTATTTGCAATACTTTTTACTTTGCGAAACCCGAACTCTTCAAATATGATTCCGGAATCTCTTTCGATCTGACCGAATACTTCTTCGTTTGTGACGATTTATCATCAAATTCCGGATGATAAGCAACTGTTCGATGACGACAATTCGGTCCGAAAATATGACGAGACATTCCCTTGATCTGATCGAAGGTCGGATATCCCGCCGTCGCTCCCGTCATTGAATAAACCTTTCCCTCGACGATTCGACAACTCTCGCAAGAAGAGAGATGAGCGGAGATCTGAACGAGATCGTGTCCTCTCTCCAATAACGCGTATTGACCCGCTAAACGCTCAACCTCATTCATCTTCGTCCGAACAAGCATTTCCGCGTAAGTATCAAGTTGCCATCTCTTCCCGCCCTTATCAATGAGAGACGAAACGCCTTGATTCTTTAAAATCTCATTTAATCCATCAACGACCTTCTTTCGTGAAGATCCGGACAACACACCGCTTTGAATCCGATCGACTAACTCTTGACGCTCGACCAAAGAAAAAGTGTTCGTGATATCTTTTCGAACTGTGAGAAGTGAATTCCCGAACGAAGTATAAAGATCATCGCTCATCGCCTTGATTGCCTTTAACTGAACCGGAGATAATTGAACGCCCATCGGTTGAATCCCGAATTTAACCATATCGCTATTCATCGCCGAAACGCCTCTTCGAAACATCTTCGGCATATTGACCTCGATCCACGAACTCGTTTTCTTATCCAACCCGTCGAGAATCCCGAACGCCGTCGCCTTTAATATATTCTTCTCTGCCTGTGTTTTCCCATAAAGATTTTGAACTTGAAGGATTTTCAATAATGAAATATACGCCGATCCATAAATCGCGATCAACCTCGCTATATCCGGATTCTCGTCTTGTGAGGGATCATCTGAAAAAGCCATTTCCCCTCCTATTTCGTCATTTTACCTTTATTCATCGGATCATTTGGATCCATTTTCTTTTTCATCTTCGAATCTTCCGGATTATTGACGATATCCATATTCGGTTCATTCTTCCCGATCTCCGGTGTCAACTTCGCCTCTTCTTCGTCGATTTTCTTTAACTCTGATTCGACATCCTCATCCGATCCGCCATCCAACCTTCTGATTGAAGATTCTTTCGAGGTATTTCCCGCTCTCAATCTGATTTCCTCAATTTGAGCCATTTCCATCGTATCGGCAGGGATTCCATCATTCCACATAATATCCGGAAGAATAGGTTTCGCCACGCCTTCCAACTTTTGAGCCGTGATGATCGCCCAATTCAACGCCTCATCATAATAATTTCGCTTTCGAGAGATCTTCGCAAGAGTTCGAAGCAATCTAAACTTCAACGCTCGACCACTTTCCGCTTGACCGCCCGAATCCATCCCAAAAACAGAAGGAGAGGTCTCGGAGAATAAGAATATGAACTCGACTAATTTATCGATATGCTTGAATGCCGCTTCGAGAGACGCGTCCCAAGTGATATATTCGGGTTTAACCAACCCCTTCGTATCTGACGCCGAAACCTCAAATAATTCGAATGATCCCGTCTTTACTTTACCATCCTCATTGAGAACTCCGGGCGGAACCGCCAATTTCGGATCTGAATGACGATTGAATATATCCGCCGATCGCGTGATTCTGTTATTAATCTCATCAAATAAAGACAAAAGGTCGTTATAATCGGAGATCCCGAAGATCATCGTCGATGTTTTGAAATTCGGGATGATCTTAACCAAGAAATCATCGATATTTGTGACTTCTTCATCCTTTAAATCATCATATAAAACAGATAAATCCACTTGTGACTTTAAAATATCGCCTTCTTTTAACCATAACTCATTTCGGATCTTCCCTTTTTCGTGAATTTCCTTTCGGAGATATGTCTTTCCGTCCGCGATCTTCTCCCAACATAATTGAATCTCTTTCGTATCTTTGACATTATCCGGATCCGTGATCACTTGAACGAGTTGAGGAGAACAATATTCGAATATCGCCTTCCCGTCTGCGTCTCTTCTCAACTTCGCGACAGAATCGCCAAAATAAGAATTTGATAACGCCGATTCATAACTTTGAGTATTGATTTTATTACGAAGAACGAAATCTTGAACTTTATCAACGATTTTTTTATCATCCGTCTTTTTGAACTTAAAATCGACAGGTTCCCCAAAAAGAAGGTCAGCGCTAACCTTTGATATAAGTGCGCCGAAATTACAAACGATATATATGAGAACCTTTTTCTTTTTAAGCATTTCAGCCGAGAATCGAGCAAAAGGGATCGTGTGATTCCCCATAAAGATATCCTCATAAACAGCATATTTTTGAAATCGAGTTCTATCCGCTTCTGTTTGTGGAAATGTTTCCATAACTCCTCCTTTTTAAAAACCTTCTGGCTTACTTTCAAATGCGCGTGTTTTTGGCTTTTCTTGAAGTGCCATCCCGATTGACCAAAATGAATCTCCGTGTCCTTCGGGCGATTCCATCGCCTCCAAATCGTTATCAACCGCGAGGATTTGATTGAATTGGCGGAAATCATCTATTAACTCAATCTCTCGATACTCGACTTCTCCTCTTTCATTTATTTTAGTATTATTCACAAGTTTTTGCAAGGTAGAAGCCATTCCGTTTTTTGTCTTGGTATTGAAAACAACGCCGTGATACTGATGTGACAACTTTCCCTGTTCCTTGAACCCCTCAAATTCTCCTCTTGTATTATCATAATAAAGATGATCGATATTAAAGAATTTGATCGCTTGATCGCAATATTCGACTTGTTTGAAATAATCCCATCCGTCCATAAACTTTTGATGAATCTGTTTCCATCGCTTATCATCTTTATCCCAATAGAAAATGACAAAATGAGACGGATGAACCTTCTTTCCGATATCCAACCCCGCCAACACTTCGGACATTTTCAACCGATTCGCGAGATCTTCCGGAATAAGATCTGATAATGACCAATTTTTGAGATTCGGATTGATCACATTCAACAGATCCTTCTCCTCAAAGAACGAATTCTCTGAATATACCGGCTTACACATATATTCTTGATTGAAGATCTTGACGCCTCTCAACTCTCTCCTTCGGACTAATTCATCGAAATCTCTCCACTCCGGCCATAAAACGATCTTCTTCGCCTCTGATATGATCGCCGGTTGAATCCACACCTTAAATTTCAACTTCATTCTCTTATCAAAGAAAAAGTCCTGCCAAGTTTGAGGCGTTCCAACGATATGACATTCTCCATCAACGAGAGAAGGCATATCCAACAACTCCGTGAATATAATACGATTGATTTTATTGATGATCGTCGGGTTTAACTTATTCTCCGGATCCTTCAACGGGTCATCGATATAAACTCTTCGGCAGTGAATACCACGCTTGAAAGTCAATAAACCCTGCGGATCGATCGTGATATGAGGAAGCGGATTCCCGTGTTCGTCGAGACCCCACGAATAATCCATAATTCCTTCTGCGAGAGGTTTATGATCTATTAATCCCGCATAAAACGGATTTCTCCGGATCAATTCTTTTACTTTCGCGAGATGATACGAACTCATCTCTTGACGATATGAAAAATAATGATTCTCCGAACCTCTGAATGAATCTCTCAACAGATCCCACATAATCTTCGCGTATAATCCCGTTGATTTAAAATGATCCCTAGCGGAGATCCTTGAAGTATATGGAAAATTCTGATAATAAAAACCGACGGCGTTTAAATAATCGCCACCGATAAACGGCTCATATTTATCGAATGATTGAGAGAAAACTTCACGAATGAAGAAGGCAAAATCAAGCGTCGCCCTCAACATTATCTTCGACATTCTCTCCTCCTCCGTCATAGGAGAATTCTCCGGTTGTGTCTGGACTTCCGCCATTAATAACACCCTCTCTTTTTAGATCTTCGACCATCTTCGCGATTTCGACCGGATTGACTTTGAGCGTGAATCCGCCCGTTCCCTCAATAGGTTGCTTCGCTTTACCAAACTCTCTTTCAAGGATAGAATTCGCGGCTCGAACTCGAACATTTCCGTCTCCGGACGCCAACGATAAGATCAACGCCTGTGAAGCAGATTTAACGCCCTTCTTCAAAATCGACTTCGCTTCCTCGATCATTTCATCATTCAAATTCTTCTCGAAATCTTTGTATTCTGTGACCCAAATCCCACCCTTTTGAAAGTATTCGTATAAAACCCGTAGATTGATATTGAACTCGACCGCTAATTCGGTTATTTTCGCTCCTTCGTATTTCAACATAAATAATCGAAACTTATCTTCACCGCTAATCGTTTTATAGTTTTTCGTTTTCTGCGGTGTTTTTGAGCCATTTTGAGCCGTTTTCCCGCCCGTTTTCTTTTTTTCCGTATCTCCGCTCATCTTGATCCTTTAAATCCCTTTGATGGGGACTGACACTTTAATTTCATACTCTTTTTTCGGGTTTGTCTTTATTATTTTACTTCCCCATTTCCTTTTTAGCAATTTGATGGTGTCTTTCTCCAAATCCATTGTTCGATAATCAACACATCCTCCCGAATTCGATTGATGTTGGACAAAAAACGCGTATTGATTGAAACGAAGAATCTTCCGGTGTCTCCGGAGAGATTCCAACGAATAATCATAATCTTCTTTTAATTTCACTCTCTCATCAAATCTCTGTCCGTCATTAATCATTCCGAAGAAGTTCGCCACTAACACGGATGACAAAGATATGGGCGAATATTCCCGATAAAACTTCTTATCCCTCGAAAGGTTGAATCCCCAAAGGTTCGTTTCGATCTCTTCCGCCATCAGAAACGAATTATCAATGACCTCGTAAAGATGTTCCTTTGTGAGTTCTTCGTATTTATTCTCTTTCCGTGAATTCATTCGATAGAATCCTATTACATCATCATCGCATTGAATCACATACTTTCCGGAATGATCCAATATGAAATTTCGCGTCGCCGTGATCCCCTTGATATCATCCGGAACTTCGAACACTTTATCCCCGTAGAATTTGCGGTATTCGTCCGCCTCGCGTTTCGGACAGAAGATTTTGAAATCATCAAATAACTTCGCCGTCTCAACGGATCCCGCTCTTCCCATCGATGGAATACAAATTTCGAAATTATACGCCTTCATTCTCTCCCTCTAATTTATCGAATATCTCTTCAAACAATTGTGATGGAATCATCGACCTCTCATAATCTGTTTTTAGTCCTTGTGTCCCCGTCCTACTTCCTCTAGGCGCTGAAACGTGGCAAGGGTCGCCATTCTTACACATCGGTCTCGGCGTCCATTGTGAATTTGACCAAATATCCGTTGGCTTCATCCTTGTGTCTCCATATTGACAATATGTAACTGTATTCCGATTGAACTCATTCATTATCGGCAGTTTTCGCAACATTCCTCTAGGATTCTCAATGAAATAAATCAAACTAGGATTCAATTTCTGATAATACTTGATTATTTCAATCGTTTTTGCGACTATTCTCAAACCCAACTCCGCTCTTTCGTGTTTTGGCGTATAATCACGGTTCCAATTTTTCCCAATTGCCGCAACCGAAAAAGCAGTGCAAGGCGGTGACGCCCAAATAACATCCGGAATATATGGTATCTTCTTATAATCAAATTCCATAACATCAACACAATAATCTGAATCATACTCCGAAATATAATCAGAAGTGAAAACTTCGTGTCCGCGTTTCCCCGCGACTTGACTAAATGATTTCGATCCGGAGAATAACTCAAGCGTTCTCATTGATATCCTCCGTCTTGACGCCGATCCGATTCAAATATTCCTTCCCGTCGATCACTCTCCCGACGCCTTTTCTCTCATATCCTTTTCGTGAATCAAGTGATTTTACGGTCTTGATCTGAAAATGTGCCTTCGCGACATTCCAATCGAACTCATCATTGAAATATAATAAAACATAATTATTCTCTTCCATCAACGCCGGAGTGAACTCGATCTCGACGCTCTCTTCTGACGCTGATCCGAGATTCTTGAAGATCTCATCCAACTCTTCCGGATCGAAACCGATTCCCGCCAAGAAGTCACGATCGAATTCTGATAACTTCTCATTGACAAAATGACCCGTATTTTTATTTAAACGGATATTGAACTCTCGCTCATCTTCCATATTCTCAATATTCACATAAACAACCGGAACTTCGTGAATTCCGAGATCTCTCGCGACCTTTAACCTCTGATGACCGGAGATGATGATATTCTTTCGATTTTCGTTCGAATTCGCGATAACCGGATCCTTGAAACCAAACTTCCTCATCGAATTCTTTAATTGAAGATATTCCGATCCGAGAAGATCCCTCGGATTATAATCCGCCGGAACTAACTCATTGATATTGACTTTCGTGATTTCGATCATTTTATCGCTCATTTATCCCCATTTCTTTCATTAATATCCGAACATAAATTCGCTTTTCGTTCTCTGTGACGCGTTTCATTGATAATCCCGTTGAATCAATCATCAATTTATCAACTCCCGCCTCTCCGAGTTGCTTCTTCTTGAATTCCCTGTGCCATTTCTTCCCCTCATCCGTCTCGTCGATATATTTATGACACGCTCCACATCCCGCGTCCGCGTTTCTCGGATCGATTCGGACTTCATCGTTTCTTCTTCCTATAAAATGACACGCGGAAAGATATTTGATATCCAATTCGCCCGTCTGCCAATCTGTTCGCTCCGCCGGAATACATTTAACGCCAAAAACACACTTCCGATCCCTTTTTCTCACTAGAATCGAAAAGAGTTTGTCCGATAAATATATTTTGACTTTTCCGAAAATCATTTTCCCTCGCTTCCTTCTTCCCGCGAGAGAGGAAAATCTTGTGATAGAGATCAAAATCGGGAGATTATGAAATATACAAGACCATCACGGAACATCCAATCAGTAAGACCGGACATCTCTCTCGCGAGAAGCAGAAAACGAAACTAATACCTCATAAATCCCCCTTTATTCATATATAAATTATAGCAGATTATTTTCGCTTTCGCAACGCTTTTATTTTCTTATTATAGAGGTCGATCTTCTCATTTAACCTCACTATCGAGACCACGAATATTATCGCCAAGAACCAAAGTATCAAAGTCATCATTTGAGAATCCCTTCTCGCTTCGTTTTATGTCGGACAAATCCCGTATGGATTCGATTTATCCAACGGGCAAACCGCATACCACGGCTTCCAATAAGTCCCATTCGTTGACATTTCCATCGCAATTTTAATATTTACATCCGGATCATAAACTTGACTAAATTCATATTTCCTCCTCCATAGATTACCCGATCGATAATAATTCCAATTATCATTAATTTGAAAACATCCGTGATCAATCGATCCATCATTATTAAGATGAGTTCCTGTCGGCGTTCCTCCCTCCTTCTGAACAACTAAAAAAGCACTCGCCCAAGTATTACTCGGAAAGTGCCTTTTTATCGCCTCAAAGCATTGAGATTGATCATTATTACTCGGAATTACCGCCTTCGCAATTTGAACTTTTGGGACAGGCAATTCCACCGGAATCGTTCCTTTCGGAAACTCTTTGACCTCCGGAGGTTGTGTGAATACAATTTTATTTATATCGTCGATTGTCTTTTGAACCGGAACGCCACTTCCGGCGATCTGTGGTAAAAATATGAGTATTCCCCCCACAAACGCAATTAATTTTCTATTAATAGGATATCTCCTTTTAATGAAGAAATTATATCACAAAATCGCCTTGTCAACTAGATTCTTTCCATCCAATAACGAAGAACTTCGCTCAATGTTTCATCGATCGAATATTGAGGTTCCCATCCCGTCTCCGCCTTCACTTTCGACGCGTCCGCGATCAGAATCTTCACATCCGAAGGTCTCATCCGATCCGGATCAATTTCTGTCTTTGGCGTCATCGCCATCAACTTCGACAATTTATTGAGAATCTCCTGTGCAGAATACCCTTTCCCCGTTCCGATATTATACACTTCGCCATATTTACCCTTTTCCGTCAATAGGCGATAAGCTCGAACAGTATCTCGAACATCCGTGATATCTCTGATCGATGAGAGATCTCCGTGTTTTATCAGATCCCTCTTTCCTTTTTCGATCTCGACGAGTTGCTTCGCGAAGGTGGATGTCATATACGCTTCGCCTCGTCCATAACCGGAATGATTGAACGCCCTTACCCGAATCGTCTTTAATCCATAACTTTTATGATATTGATATGCGAGAAAATCCATCGCGATTTTTGAAACCGCATACGGAGAGAGAGGTCTCAACGGGTTCTCTTCCGTCATAGGCGTTTCTTCCGGATAAACCATCCCATATTCTTCACTTGATCCCGCCAACTGAATGACCGGATCGATCCCGATTGAACGAACCGCGTCGAGAAGATGAAGTGACCCGTTGAGGTTCACATTCATCGTCAATTCCGCGTCCTGCCAACTTGAAGGCACAAACGCGATCGCTCCGAGATGAAAGATAACATCCGGCTTCACTTCATTGATGACGGATCTGACTTCCTCATAATCGCAAAGATCCATCTTGATATATCCCTCTTGCGCGACCCTACTTGTCAAGAAAACTTGATATCCGTTCTCTTCTAACTCGGTCTTTAAATGACCGCCCACAAACCCTTCTCCGCCTGTTATAAGTGCTTTTTTCATAACTCTCCTCCTATTCCTCTCATAAATATAAATAATACCGCCATCGCAAAACTAACCTGTGGAGGCAATTTGAAATATCCTCCGATCACACTAAACGCCCAAACGATCAACCCCGTGATTATCAACATCCCGAATATTTCCCCTAACTCCTCACTTCTTGGCTTCATTTTTCTTCCCTTCCGCTTCCGCGACAACACGCTTCGCATTTTCTTCGACCCCTCGAAGAAGTTCCTTTAATTGAAGATTCTCGTTCGACAACCGAACATTCTCCTTTTTCTCCGCCCTCCAAAGACGGCAATAATCCGTTTCCTTCACTTTACGCTCCCTTCATAGATGTCGAGGTGCTTCCCCGCAATCGCCATCCAATTATTAATTTTCATATATTCGCTTCTCGTATCTTTAAAATATAATCTCAAACTCTCTTCGAGATCCTCAATATCCCTTGATCGATAAACGCCGGACAGAAGAGGCACATCATCGAACCATCTGACGCTTGAAATAAAGACCGGACGCCTTGAAGAGATCGCCGTTCGAATCCCCGCCGAACATCCAACGATCCCAACCTCGCCATACCACAAAACAATCGCGTCATTCTTTTTGAGATTATTCATCAATTCCGCTTCTGATAACCACTCATCTTTCGGATCATAAATATTATATTTGAATCCGAGACGATAACACATCTCTTGAATCGCCCGATTATCGTTTCTCCCGATCCCAAACGAACATATTTGAACCGGAATATCAATCATCCCCATCCCCAAAATACGACGCTCTCTCAACGGAAGAATCTCCTCACGATGAACAATGATCTCGTCGATATTTGAGAAATCAAATCCGTCCCAAACCGCCGAATCGTGAAAAGTGACGATCGTCTTGATCCCGCGAATTTTAGCTTTTTCGAGTAGTCCTTCAAGCCATTCCTTTGACCAAAAACTCCCTTGATTCTGAATATGAAGAATATCAAGCCCTCGAAGGTCGATCGGCTCCTGTCTTTTAACAAAATCCTCGTCCGGATAGATCCGCTCCTTATCGCCGATCGCTATAACTCGAACATCCGCTCCATAACCAATCAAAGAATAAATCAGATCTCGCGAATACTCCGCGATCCCGCATTTTACATTCCAAGTAGTGACGACCCCGATTTTCATAATAACCCCTCCAAGTTTTCGATATATTGATCCGCTTCGCACTTTTGACCTTTATATTGACCATACTCGAACTTTATAAAATATTGTGTCATCTTTTTGGGTCTGTCGTCAACCCTCACGACCTCATCAATCTGAAAAAAGGTAAAATGTGGGGTTCTCCCGTTCTCCAACTCTTCTCCTTTGATAAACCCGCCTTCGAAATATTTCCAAATTCCCGTTGCCACCAACTTTTCTCTCGTTATCCCTTGATCCGCCCACGAAGTCACGCATAACAGATATTTTTCGGATAATTTCTTCAAGATCTTCGCGGTGTTTTTATTAATCAACTTATAATGACGCGGATTGATTCTCACTCCGAGATCGTATTGAGATTTCAATTTATCAAATATCCACTTTGACCCGTCATAATCCGGACTTTTCGCCAATTTGAGACCATCCTTGAATAATTTTCGATACTTTTTAATCCGGATCCGATCGTCCGCCTCGATCAAAACGCCATCAACATCGAATATCAACGCCTTCATATTCGTCCCCTTTCGTAGAATAACGGATAATTCACTCCGTCCGGATAACTCACTCCCCATTTTTCGACAAATCTCTCCGCATTTCGACGAGCGTAATCGAACGGAATCCGCTCTTTTAGGTCTGTTTTCTGCGTCAATGATGAGTAGTGGTAAATAAAACAATTCCTCAAACTAGCAAACTTATAACCACCAATCGCCATTCTTACGAGAAGATCGATATCTTCATACTGACAAATCTCAAAACGCTCATCAAATATCCCGATTTTCTCAAAAACCTCTTTTTTAAAAACCCACGGCATACCTTTTTCCCAATCGCAGATCTCATCCCTTTCCGGTTCTTCCATTTTTTCAAACTCTTCCACCGAAATCGGAGGTTCTTTTAATGTTCCGGAGATCATTCCATAGTCCCCGATCGCGTTGATTAATTTGACATCCCAACCCTCTTTGACAATCATATCATTATTAAAAATCGCAATAAAACCACCCCTCGACATCTTGATCCCTTGATTTACCGCATAAGCGAACCCTTTATTCTCGCGATTTCTGATAACAAGATCGATCTCTGGAAACATAAATTCGATATTTTGTGTTTCGTCGTCGCTTCCGTCATCAATCACGATTACCTCAAAATTGTTTTCCGTATTCAAGAAGATTGAAGATAAAAACCCCTTTGTGATTTCAATATGATTGAGACAAGGAACGACAATACTCAAAACTACGCCGGATTGCATAATTCCTCCCTTTCCATCTCGATACAATCGCGAAGAGTAGTTTCGAGATCATACTTCGGAGACCATCCGATCAAACTTCGAACACGATCGATATTCGGAATTTTATTCCACGCCTCCGCGAATTTGTCGCCGTGAAGTGTTTTCGGATCAACAAATTTGACCTCCGCTTTTGATTCCGTGATCGCCTTGATTTTCCTTGCTAATTCGCCGATCGTGATCTGATTATCCGGATTCCCGATATTGAAAACTGTTCGTGTGATCGAACTATTCATAATCAAAACCATCGCCTCCGTGATATCTCGGACATCCGTGAAAGTCCTTCGATTCGTCCCGTCGCCATAAACTGTGATATCTTCGCCTCTTAACGCTTGATCGATGAATCTCGGAATAACAAAACCAAGATCCGCATTCTGACCGCGACCGATAATATTGAACGGACGAATCGCGTTATAACTCAATCCTTCGGTATTTTCGAGGATGACTTCTCCGAGAAGTTTCGAAACGCCATATTCTAACCTTGTCGTGATCTTCGCCGGAACGATCTTTTGAATATCTTCGGGTTGATCAAAAATCGGATTACATCCATAAACCTCACTCGTCGAGACATACATCAACTTTGCGCCCATCTCTGACGCCATTTGAATCGCCTTGTAGAGATTATTAATGATCACAACGCCCATCTTACCGGAATATTTTAAAACGCCCACGGGACCGACCGGAGACGCTAAATGATAGATCTCATCATACTTCTGATCCGTGATAAACTCTTCAAAATTCATCTTGATAAATTGAACTCGATGATCCGCTTCCAACTCCGCGATTTCCTTCTTGACATATTCTTCGCACACCTCCGTCGATAGATTATCGACAACAACGACGACGCAATCATCATTTTTCTTCAATATCTCTCTCAATAACGGACGCCCGATAAATCCCATTCCGCCGGTGACTAATATTTTTTTCATACTTCCTCCTTGTATATTTGCTTTAATAATTCACTTGGATATTGATTATCGAGAATCTTCGCATTCGGAACGACACAATGACCGCCAATCTTCCCTTCCGGAGCGTCGAGAATATATCTCTTAAATTGAGGCATTCCCATTTCCTCGTAAAGATCATTATAATCTTGATCAAATTTTTTGATCAAATCAAAACTCATTTCGAGATCATCGCAAACAGATTTCTCATATCTCGCGAACTGAATATTGATCCCATATTTTGAGGTTGATCGCAATTTTAGAAATTCCGTGAATTCCGGTTTATCGACATATCGAGGTTTAATCTCCGCCTTTTCGAAGAACTCTCCGACGATCTCGTTATAACCGCCAACCCATCGAGGCATTTTTTGAATACTCTCCGCTAGATCCGGATGTTTCCCTTCAACCGGAGAATGAACCGCGTTCTCGAACTTGCTCGTCGTCCCGATCGCCAAAGTAGCAAAGAAAATGATCGCCTTAACGCCGAACTCTTCCCGATAATCCTCGATCGTTTTCTCAAATCCTTCGACATACGGAATCGCGACCAACATAATATCGAATTGACCTTCCGGCTTTCGATCTATCTCGCAAACCTCAATTTCGTGAAACGGATCAAAAACGCTCTTGACCGCCTTCCCGATTTCCCCATAACCGACTAAAACCGCCCTCATAGTTCCTCCACCTTTAAATTATTCATTCTTATCCTATTTACAAAATCACTCATCGATGAATCCGTGCTGATTTCTCGGAATAATCCCAATTTCTCATAAACATCAACCGGACAGATAAACGCCTTATCAAGAAAAACCATCCCAACATTCGCTTTTCTCAACTCCTCAATCGCCTCCGCGACCCTTCCACTCGTTCCCGACGCGATCCATCTGATATCCGGATCCTTCATCAAGAACTTGATTCCAACATTCAAAATCTTCGGAAGATCCTCACGCTCCGAGAGAATGATCGTGAAATATCCCAATCTCTGAACTCTCTCGATGAACTCATCCGAACATTTACTCAAAACAATGACCAAAACAATCGGAAAATCCGCCGTATTTTTGACATCCTCGACATATCCGAAGATCTCCTCGCCGTTTAATTCCGTTCCAAGAACTAACCCTATTTTCGCAACCGGATTAATTTCGTCCTTAATAACAACCGGAAAACTCCCGACATCTCCGCGAATCGCCTCCGGATATTCGTATATGAATTTCTTTGATACTGACGCCCGATCATCAAGAATATGATCCGGATCCTGTCCCTCATACCAATCAGATCGCCCTTCGAGATCAACATAATGTTGCCATTTCTCAAAGATAATCCGTTGAGGTTGAGCATATCCAAAATGACAGAATTTATCCTGTAAATGAACGATTCTCGGAAAAGTCCTCGTCTCCGACGGAATAAATTCCAAAGTTTCGTGCGTTTTGCTGATCCATCGATAACAATCCTTCCGGAATAAAACCTCTTTCGGCTCCGTATATTGAATATGAAAAATATCGAGCATAAAGTGATAAAATTCAACGATAAACAGATCCCCCTCTTTGAGACCCTCAAAAGTGCCTTGAAACGAATTATAATAAACTTCATCCGCGTCAACCTTTAAAATAAACTCTCCGGATGAATGATCAATCGCGAGATTCCTCGCCTTCGCAAAATCAAACGCAGTTTCGTGCTGAAAAAATTTGACCACCTTAATCGGCAATCTCATAATATCGAGATTCACATTCATCAGCTCCCAAAGTGTCTCATTCCCGTTGAAACTCGTATCGACGATCACAATCTCATCGACCCAATCGACGCTTTTCAACGCGTATTTCAAGAAGGGTTCGACCCTCTCTCCAATAATCATATTGACGCTAATTTTCATCTTCATAATCCTTTATTTCCATAACCTCAAATTCATCAACTCGATCCGCTATCCCTCGATCCTCCAACGCCTCAATCACATCGTCCGGACAATAATCGAAATCATTATCCTTGATCTCTCGATGAATCTTCCTCGTTGATTCTTGAACCTCATCGAACGATAAATCGGATTCAACCGCATAAATCTCATCTTCCAACCGGATGACTACCAACATTTCCCCTCCCCCTTTTTGATATTTGTTTCAACTTATCAATAATAATATTAGCTCCAATTTCCGGATTAGCAAAGGATCTCATTTGAATCGACGCCATTTTCCCGACCTTCTTCGAACGCTCCGGAAAGCGATAAACCTCTCGCATTTGTTTTTTCAACTCCCCAAAATTCGGCTCCATCCAATATCCGAGATCTTCCTCTATCCCCAAGATATCGCGATTCGGATAATCCGCCTTGATCAACTCATAACCGACCGGAAACGAGAACATCGGATTCGAAATCTCTTGAAGAGATCCTCCATTTGTGAGAATGACCGGAAGTCCCGTCGCCATCGCCTCGCGAGGCGGAAGTCCATATCCCTCGCCACGCGTAGGATAAACAAAACAATCAACCGACTTGTAAAGATCAAACATTTCTTCCATCGTGAAATCGTCCGCGATGATCGTGATTCTCTCGTCTTTATTCCACTCGACATCCGCTCCTTTCCGCGACTTGATGATCAACTTGACCTTTTCTTTCGGATCCGTGAACTCCTCTTGAAACGCTCGAATAACCATATCGTAGTTTTTACGGATATCCATCTTCCCCGTGATCAAAAAGGTCGTTTCCTCCCGATATGGACGATCAAAATATTTATAAGTATCAAGATCAATCCCCAACGGGATGATCGAAATCGGCTTTTTGACGCCGGACGAGACAAAAACATTCCGACAATAGAAAGACGGAACGAAAACCTCGTCGCAATAATGATTCAAATAATCAACCCACGATTTCGGCAATTTATCCGTCTCCCACATAGTAAAAGCGATGAGGTGCTTCGTATTCTGATAATGTTTCAATGTAGGCGGTAAGTGATACAAAATCGCCGTATCGTCCGGATTTACCTCTTTCGTGATACAATCCAACAACTCATTTTTTGAGAATTCCCCGTTCCTCCAATCGTGAGCGACGAATTCAATCGGAAATCCCTTCCTTTTCATCGCCAAAAATAGATTTTGAGCAGATTGACCATAGCCATCAATCGCAAGAAGAGGCGCGATAAATTTATTCACTTAAAACCTCCACCGCGTTTTTTACTAACTCCGAACTAGATTCGACTTTTCCGCCTTCTCCCGCGTTGAAAATCATCTTGATCCCGTGATCCTCGCAGATCTTTTTTTCCGGAATATTATCTGAAAAACGATCCCCGCCATTTACGAAATAATCGGGTTTTAACATTTTCAGCGTCTCACAAACTGATTGATCTTCGTCGATACACGGAACCACCTCGTCCACATACTTGATCGCCTCGATGACCTCTTTCCGCTCATCGAACGGCATAAAAACATATCCCTTTTTCTCTATTAAAAACCGATCTGAATTGAGAATGACCTTCACTCTCCCGTATTGAGACGCCTCTTTCATTAATCGGATATGACCGATATGAACCGGATCCAACCCTCCGGAAACCGCGACGATCATTTCTCTCTCATTACCTTCCATATCGATCCTCCAACCTCACAATATCATTTTCCTCACATAAACCTTCCGCGATCTCGTAAAAAATCAGATCGAAGAAATCCGACATATTCGTGATTCGATGTGCCGTCCCGCGATGAATAGTGAACTCGTCTTGATTATTGATATGACCGCTCTGAACAAGATAATTTTCATTCTCAATTTGTAGGGTTCCGAGACCGGAGACAATCTTCCAAAACTCATCTCTCTTCCTGTGTTTTTGAAGAGATAATGCTTGTTCCGGACGAACAACGATCTTCTTTATCCAAAAAGTAGGTGTTTTTTCTAAAACCTCAAAATATCCCCAAGGTCTATTTACTTTTTTTATTACCTTTAACATTTCCCCCCGCCTTTTTTGTTTTAATTTTATTTGGAATTTTCTTCATTCGCTCTTCTTCATCTAAAAACTGCTTCGTGAACATTTCCTCATTCTCAATGAGAGTGCCGATTTTCTCGATTTTAGGCGTTTTAATATCATAGATGATATCTCCCCCGTAAAACTTCAAAAGAACGCGTCCCGCCTCGCTGAATCGCTTCTGAATACAAAATATCTGCTTCGTGAGATCATACTTTGTCCCGCCTAGTTCGATTCCGTCTTGATATCCCGTCAATTTAACTAAGTCATAAATATATAAATCGTCGCCGTTTTTATCTTTTGCTTCAACGCCCTCCATACTCTTGAATCGTTCCGCATTGACAATTTCATCCCAAAATCTGACGAGATCACTCATCCACGCTCCGCCGGAAAAGAATTCATCAAAAATCCCCTCCGGATAAATCATTTTCTTTTCTTTTTCGTCCCAAAACCTCAAATTCTCGAATTTCATCCAATCTCCTTTACGACATTTCTCATTTTAATATTTGCGCGAATAATACTTGAAATATTTAGATCCTCATAATCGATTATTTCTTGATCTGACATTTCGATCTCTTTATTTACTTTATCAAATAATTCCGGATATTGCTTCTCGAAATCCGGATGATCGATCATCTGACGCCTTGAATCACGCCATTTCTCCGGATCACGGGCAACAAAAACAACCTCCTCTTCCCTTACCGCCGGAGATCCGACCATCTGAAACGCGACATTTCCATCCTTGACCGCTTTTCGGATCCAATTCCTCATAAACGCCATATTATCTTTTTGAACACGACCTTTTGATTTTAACCAATCGATCGCCTTTTCGATCTCAACATCGAGATCCTTCTTTTTACAATCCGGAAACTTTTCATATATTTCGTTATGACCTTCTTCGGATCTCAAATAATCCAAAGATTTTTTTTCTTTAATAGTTTCTTTATTATCTATTCTATTCTTATCTATTCTATTCTGTTCTAGGACGACTTTATTCGACTTTGTTCGAACAATGTTCGGACTACTCTCTTTTTTACCTTCATTTCGCAATAATCGAGAGACATAATCATCGGTTCTTTCCGCAATTTTAGGGATACGGATTGATCCATTTTCTTCAATGATTAAACCCACTTTTGACATATAAGAAAACACCTCCCGAAGTTTGTCCGAACTAACTCCGAACTCTCCCAACAAAAGATCATCAGACCAATCTTCTGATAATAATCCAACATTATCAAGATCGTCCTCGACATCTCTCGCGATGAGTTCCAAAAGACCGAAATAAATTCCGTATCCTTCCATTCCATATTTGAATTTTAGTGACTTGATCTTCGGATCATTAAGCGCGTCCGAATCGTGCTTGAACCATTTCATCCGCTTCCCCCCGATTTTGTTTATATATTAACTATAAAACGCCATTTTTTAGATGTCAACTGAATTGATTTTTCTGTCCTCATAATTGATTAATTTTTCCATTTCTCGCTTGTAATATTCATCCGCGTCCATCGATTGATCGGTCGTCTCTTTCCATACCCTCCAAATCTTCCCACGAAGCCGTTGAGAGGGCGTTTTGATCTTTCGGTTCTCTATATCCGTCCCCGTCTCAACAATCATCTCTGCGCCTTGATTTGCGTCCTCCGCAAAAGTGACATATCCGAACTTCTGATAATAAGTGAGCATAATAACCTGTTGTTCCGTCGATAATTCGTTCGTGTGAAATCTGATACTCATTCCTTTATCTTTTAACGGAGATATCCCGTCGAGAATCGCCGGTGCTTGAAAGATCCTTCTTTCGTCTGTTTTCGCTTCTTTTTTTGCCATTTTATTTTCCGAACCTTTCCTCGCCAAGATCATCGACGATTTCGCTCTGCGTTTTTGATTTTACTTCAATGATCGCCGGAGACCTTCGAACCAATACTTGATATCTATCTCCTCCGAGCCAAGTGATCGTTATATCTTCCGTATTGATGATTCGATCATTCATTCCTCTGAACTTCCCATAACGACCGAATAAATGCCACCAACGAGGTTTAATCTCGAACTGATAACACTTGAAAAAAGACCCGTTATCTTTTGGCGTTATTTGAGAAACGCTCGGCTTATCCGAGATCTTCTCCGCGATCGTAGGTTCTTTTTTCTCCTTGATAATCTCTTCCGCGATAACCTGTGCGGATTCTTCGACCTTTTCTTTTTTCTTCATACAACCTCCCTTTTAATTTACGAATTCGAGGGGACGAATCCCCTCTGATCCGGAAACTACTTTTTCGCTTTGAACTGATCCTTTCGCATTTTCTGCCATCGGAATATATTCATCACTTGAAGAAACGCCTCGAAATCATTTTGAAGATCGTTTTCATCTTCGTCGAGATAAACCGCTTCGAATAATTGATATGGAGCGGGTTCGTAGGTTTTGAGACCTTTTTTCTCACGCTTCGCGTTTTTAACCTTCGCTTTTTCATAATATTCTTCTTCGGTTTCCTTCGAGAGACGAAGGATCCAACGACCTTTATATTTCACGCCGGATTCTTCTTCATCCGCTTTCAAATAAGCGGCGACCTGTAATCTCATCTCGTCATAAACTCCGTTCGAAGTTTTTAGATCGAGAACATACAATTCTCCGTCGATTTCCGCGACGATATCAAGCGTTCCAACGAAGTCGTGATCCTTTGAATAAACAAACTTCTCGGACGCGATGAATTTGACATCGTTTTCTTCAACCCAAGTAAGAAAGGCATTTACGCCTTGAATGACCTTCTTCTCGAATTCCGCGTCGTCCGGATATGAAGGCATATTCGGAACCTCGCCCGTCTTGATATAATCTTCAACCCATTTATGAATCGCCGTTCCCATCTCTCCCGCGAGATCCTTCTCTTCTGTGTGTGCCTTCTCCGCGTTATAAAGAATCTCATTGACATCGAGATCTTCAAACTTTACTTCGCCGGATTCGATCTTCTTCCACTCATCGGAAATATAATCGATCGCTTTCCCAACCGCCCACGGAATCAAAGCGGGTTTATTTAACACTCCGAGAAAGGTTGTGACGCCCGTTTTGAGAGACGCCTTCTCTTCGCCCTCATTCTTCACATAATATCTGTGACAAAATTCGCGGAACTCCAACTCGACTTTTCCGCCGTATAACTGAACAACTTTTTTATCCACCGCTTCCATTTACGCTCCTTCTTGACCCTCCGGAAAGAGACCATCGATCGCTTCGTCCGGAATATCATTTTCTTTATTATTTAATTCCTCTTCTTTTTTCTTGGCTTGATTCGCCTTGATCTTTCCTTGACACTCTAAACAGAAAGGTCTCTTATATACTTTCGTTGAAAACTCCGATATTTGTCTAGTGATAACTTTTCCGCATTCCGGATTATCGCATTTATAGACCTTTCCATCATCTTCAACTGGCTTTGCCGGATCAGTTTTCGCCGGAGTTCCTTTTCCGTCATTCGTCGCGTCCGAATCTTTCGTATCGTCAATCAGTAAGAGACCATTCAACGCGTATTTCCTCGCATAACTTGAACTCGCTCCTGTGACTTGTGATCCGTCCATTCCCTTTTTAGATTCTTCTTCTCTCGCGAACGAACTAACTTCGACCGCGTTTTCTTGATCCGCGAAGTGAGTGATGATCGCCGTCGCCTTGATATAATACCGATCCCCGACCAAGACCAAATCATCATATAACCGGATAACCGATTCATACTTGAACGCTATCGGTTTAACCGCTTCGAGAATATCTTCCGCAGAACGATATTTATAATTCCCGAACTTGTTCATCTGTCCTTTTGGTGCCTTCAACTCATTTTGAATATGAGCCAACTTCTCCAAAAGAGGCATTTTCGAGACATCTACCGCGATCTCGACTTTTTTGGAATCTTTTTTTAGATCCTTTTCCTTTGGATCCGCTTCTTGTGGCATTTTCGCCTCCCTTTACTTTACTTTTTTAATACGCTCCCGATTATATTCCTCGATCCACTCCGGACGGAAATAAAACATTCCCTCGTCCTCATAGAAGCGAATCTTGTTTGCTTTGATTCTTCTCATCAATGTTAGATATGAGAACGGAACCAACTTCTGATCGACGACCATTCGAGGCGTCAACCACCCTTGCTCGATCAACTCTTTTTTCATAAAATCTCCCTCATTTCCTTGTATTAATTATCTTTCATTTGATATCATTTGTCAACAACAATTTTTGGCTAATATTCGGGTTCATACTTCTTTTTAGGAGGTAAATCGAACCCCAAACACTCTTGTTCTTTCGGCAGAATCTCCGCCTCAATAGGCGTCTCCGGAACGGCTTTTATCAACTTCGGAAAACTATCCGCGTCAATCCCACCGCGTCGATTAATCGCCAAATTATCGAGATCATTCCCGACCTTCAATAATCCGTTCCAATGTGACCAATTTCGATATGAGGTCTCGATCCACGCGTTTCGACTTTTCCCGTCGTCGCACTTGAAACAACACATATAAACATCGCTATTGTTCATCTTACTCGGTTGCTTCGTGATTTTAGTTATTTGAGCTTTCATACGCCTCCAATCTTTTATTATTCTTTAAGTTAGATAATCTCCCGTCTCCCTCCATATGACACTTGCGACATAAATATTCCCAATCGTCGAGGTCTCTTTTATACTCTCCGCTAATATTGGCGAGATCGAGAACCTTCTTTTTGTGACATCTTTCGCAAAATCCATCACTCTTTTTTCTCGCCTTAACCCAAATATGAATCGCGAAATATCCCGCGTCGTCCCCTTTCCAATTCGGGTTCTTCTCGCTCAACTTTGATTTCCGGATCCTCTCTCGGACTTCCGGAGTATGTGTTTTCCCAAAAAACGGATTATTTGATCCCTTTCGATTCATTCCACTCCTTATATAACTTAAATAAAATTCTCCCGATAATGACTAAACCAATAATGAAAAACAGAATATATTCCAAGATATTGAAACCGAACTTAAACACGACCGAAAGAACCCAATAAATGAAGATCGTCAAGATAATGAATTCGATCATTTCAACATCCTTTTCAGCGCGATTGTTCGCGGATCATTCAAATCAATATCCGCCGTGAACCAATCAAGCAATTCGTCCTTCGCCTTTGAAGGTTTCGCTTGATTTACTCTCTCAAAAAACAGATCTTGACTAAACGGATCGAACTGATTCCAAAAATACCATATATTGTCCGGATGTTCGAGAAGAGATTCCCGACTATTACTCGCGATCTTCTCTTCCGGATGATCCCAACGATCGCGGATCACTCCGATCGAGATATCTCTCGCTAATTTTAACGCTCCTTTTGTCATCACATCACTCCACGGAATCCGCCGGATTCCTCGATCCCAAACTTTTATATATATGCTCCATAATCGGATTGAGAGGCGTCGTCCCCTTCATCTTTTTATCCGGATATTTTTCCATCATTAATTGAAGCATTTTTTGAACTTCTCCGGATCCTTTATTCGTCGATTCGACATCGTAAAGAGTGAGATGTTTGTTCCCTTCAAAGAAGTGAGCGATCACGCCTTTGTATTTGACCTCCAAGAGATCCATATTTTTATAATAAACTTTTTCAATTTCCATTTTTTCTCCCTCGATCCCCGTGATCAATATTATCTTTTAATCTTAAAACGATTTCGTATGCTTCCCTCGCCTCATCTATCGTCCGGATCGTTTCATTGTGAAATGTTCGTCCGATCCTGTGACTGATAAATGCGTATGCTTGACCCCGCTTGATTTTCTTTTCTTTCCATAACGGATCAAGAATTTCGTGAATCGCCATCCTCGCTCTCCGTAGTTCCGGAGTGGGTATCAGCGTAGGATATTTTTCTCCATCGAACGCTTTATAATTCCCGCAAGTATCACATTTTAGAAACTTCTTTTCGTAAAGATCTTCTCTGTGCGGATAAATCTCTTCTCCCGTTGTTTCGCTAGGTCTCACGAATTTTTCGCAACCCGCACAATATATCTTCTTCATCCCTGCTCCTTTAATACTGCCTCAAATATTTAGCGTCCCCCGTGAGATAATACCCTTCGCAACGATCCGACCATAGTTCATTTCCGGAAACCTTCGCGGATTCGCAAAGCATAACCGATTGATTATCGATCTTCTGATCCAACGCGATCGCAATTCTTCCGATGAAGAATATCCCGATCATCAACGCGATGACAACCAACGCCATCATCCCCGCGACATTTTTCGCACTCGCGATCATCATCTCTTCCGGTGTTCTCGTTTCAATTTTACACAATCTTGACATTTTGTCTCCTTTATCTCATTAACTTTGAGAAACTTATATTTTGATATTTCTTTCCGTGTTTCTTCGCGATTATTCGACCTCTTCGATCCATCTCCGCGATGACCGGAATCGCCATAAATCTCGCGTTTTCATAAGAGACCTCGCCTCTTATCAGATAACCCTTGATCTTCTCGACCCGTTCTCTTAATTCCCATCCCTCCATTTCTTTAAAATTACACATAATCTCCCTTTCATACGACATCATTTGATATTATTGTATTCCACTTGAAAAACCTTGTCAAGCGATATCAAAAAAACCGGCTTTTAAACCGGAAAGATTGGTCGGGGAGACCGGAGTTCCTTGACGGGTTCTTCCGCCTTGAACTATTTATCCGATCTCCCCGAAATCACTTCTTGACCGCCTCGCGATCCATCTGTTCGAGAAGTTCGAATGTTTTGAGGGCTTTACACCCCTCCGATTCGTCCTCCTTCGAACATCGCTTGAAACGATCCGGACGGATCGAACGACACACGACGCACATTCGAGACATCTGACCTCTGATCATTTCACACCCCCAACGCGAGACAACAGATCGCCACGAAGCCACATCCCTCGCAAGAAGGTTTGTGATGTTTACACCACTCCGCCTTCTTATTATAGGATTGATGACACTCGTCGCAGATCCACCGAATATCATCCTTCTTCTTCCGAGAATGACGATATTTCGATCGAGGGTGCCAAAAATGATGACGAGTGAGGAAAGATTCTTCCTCGCAAAGGAGACAAACCCCCCGCCTCAATCGAAACACCCCCTTTGAAAAGAACTTGGCTACATACCACGCCGGAGAGCGAAAACGCCCTCCCGTGTGCTATTTAACTAATTTTCGGTAGATCCCGACGATGACATCGTAAAGTCCGTGAGACGCGATAGCGAACGCCGTTGTGACTTCGATCATCGTTGCTACTGACGCGTTGGTATAAATACCGATCGCGATCACTAGAACGGATGAAACGAGCCAAGCGGTGACTTTCGGACGATCAGAGAACCAATCAACCGGAATCGCTGTGAGGACTTTCGTGATTGTCATAACAATCCCCGCACCCACGACAATAGTCCCAAGAGTGAGAAGATTTAACAATGCTGTGATATCCATTTTTACCCCTTCCTTTTAAAGACATTAATAAAATTACCAATAACTTTTAGAAGTTCCCATATCCCCATCAAGAAACCTTTCAAAACATCCTGTGAGACCTCATCAGACGGCGCAGAATCAACTTTCGGCTCTTCTTTGGGTGGAACTACTACAACGGGCGGAATTACATCAACCGGAGGTTCTGTGGGAGGTTTTGGAGTGGTATCATCTTTGAAAGGCGGAACCACGACCGGAGGTTTCTTTTCCTTTGTGATAATAATGACACCCGCCGGATTCTTGATCGTTCCCGCTTCCATTGTATCGAGTTTCTTTTGAGCGTTATCTTGTGTCGTGAACGCTCCGACCTGTTCGCCATTAAAAGCATAAACTTTGAAGAATTGAGGTTTAGGCGGATCTTGAACAACCGGAGGATTCGGCGCGACAACAACCGCTCCCATCGTTCCGACCGCTCGATATTTCTGAACCAAACCGATGAGATTCCGTCCGGGACACGCACTCGCTCCGACTTCACGATGACCAAATACGGTATTTTTATCAGCCGGAAACTCCGGATGTCTTGTGCAAAGTTCATCCAAAAGATCAGACAACGCTTGAATTTGCTGTGCCGTAGGTTGCTGTTCTTCGAAATTACCATCTAAACAGATCGCAATCGAGGCGCGATTAATCGGATAATTCCCACAATGCCACAAGGTATCAGCAAGATTTCGGCATTGATAAACATCTCCCATATTCGAGATCTTATAATGATATTGAAGCCCGTCCTCGCCTCTTCCAATATGAAAATTCGCCTGTGAACGATATCGAGTGAGATCGTCATACGCCTCTGGACGCCATTCAGCGTCGTGATGAACAATAATATGAGTGATTGACCCGATTGAATGAGCCGAATCCTGTGTTCCCTTCCGAGGGAGTTGAGAGATAATGTTTTGGATATTCATTACGCTTCCTTTCGATTATTATTTGCTAACGCATTCCATAATCTTATCGTAGCGATTCATCGCGTTTTTGTCCAATGTTTCGATACTAGAAATCAACTTCGGAAGCGTTTCTGTAAAGGTCTTGATCGTAGCGGCGAATTGAGGATCTCTCAACGCCAAAGTATTTCTCAAATCTGTATTTTCTCTTGAAAGTGCTTCGACTTTACCCGATAATTTCGCGATCTCTTTATCTTTATTGACATTCTCCGAATCGAGACGCTCGATCTTTTCTTTCATAATACCGAGTTCGGATGAGAGGGTTTGCATAGTATCTGAATCTGCTTTACTCTTCCCCGATCTCATTTGAGCATAAGCATAGGAGATTGCGAAGATAATAGCAGACGCGGATATCACGGTTGTGAGTATTTGTCCTAATGGCGATGGTAAATTCTCAAACATTTTCCCTCCGAATTACATTTTAAAGATATCTCAATCTTATGCTTTTTCGCCCTCTGCGTCAATCTTTTCCTTACAAAAACCGCATAAATGACAGATCTGACCACCGCCGGGGACATCGCTCCCGCACGAATTACATTGACGGCACATCTTACAAATAACCACCTTCTCATCGTGAGGCATTCCGCACCATTTACATCGATAAATCATATTTGATCCTCCGTTGTATATAAAATCTCAATCTTCATCATATCGATCCTTCTCGTCTCAACAGTTCCTCCCGAAGAATACGGATAATAGTCACTTAAAATAAACATAAAATCGATCCACGGCTTTTTTATTCCAAGACGCTTGATCGCCGGAGTAAGATCGACGGTTATATATGTTCCACTCCAATCGAGAGGCATCCAATCCGCCGGATCATCCGGACGAATCGTCTCCGTGATCGTGAAATCATCCGCGTCTTTTACAATAATATGATCCAACCCTCGATACGCCTCCGGAACCGCGTCCGCAAACCAAACTCTCATCGTTGAAACCTCAAAACGAACAATTTCTTGAATATTATCCGGAAGAACCGGAATCACGCAAAAATCCCACAAACCATCAATCGAAAACATATTCGTCCCCGCCTTGCTAGTAGTGAGCGTGATTAATTTATAATTGAGAGGTTTCTTCCTCGTTTTAGTAGATTCTTTGATCATAATCCCACCTCATAATCGATCTTCGTCAATCTGTTATTTCTGACAACAGGCGGATCCGGATAAATCCAATATCCCGCGACCATCCAAGAAATAGTGACAACGATTTTCTTCGTCCACGCCGGATCCATAGGTTGAACAACGAACTTCGTGATATCAATATCATCGATCGAAGTCCAAGGTCCCCCCATACTCGCCGTTTGTGAGAGAATCTCCGCGTCCGAGATCGTCCCATCGCCATCGATCCCCAAATAAAGAGGTTGAGGATCTCCGATAGGATACCAAAGAATCCCATCCGTGAACGCACTCGCCCAAACTTGAAGATCTGAATGTGCCTTCGCCAATTTCGTGAGAACATTAAAGATATCCTCATCATAATCAAACGAGATCCTCGTATATGCGGGTTGAAAAACAGAAACACCTCCGCCTTTTCCGCCTCCATACCAAGCGAAATTAAAGTCCAAAGCACGATTCGCAGTTCCCGCCTCCTGTTTCATCCCACGATCAACGGGTTTCCCCTTTTTTAACTTTGTGCCTTCTTTAAGCATATCCCTCTCCCAATCCGAGAGTTCCATAAACTTTTAAACGATCGATATTGAAACTCGCGTCAACCGGATCACGATCAAACATAAACATCAACGGAAAATATCCATCATCGAATCCGATGATTTTATTGACATCAACCCCGCGAAGAAGAAGAGATCCTCCCGCCGGAATTTCCCAATAATCCGTTCCATCTCCTTTTAATATCTTCGTATCTCTGATTGATTCCTCCGACCCGTAAAAGTTTTGAATCCCGATGTTCTGCGTTTCCGTGTGGATCATCGTGATCGGATCTCTTGAAATCCTTAAACAAAGAGGCGTCGCCTCCGTCGTTGTGATTTTTAAATCCAAGAAAAGATTCTCGAAATACGACGCGATCTCCGAATACCCGAATCGAACTTCATTCGAAGCGGAGGGCGTATTCGCAAAAGTCCCTAAATACCCAAGAGAATATGCGACACTCGCGTCGCTCTCCGACTCTTTACTTCGGTCATATCCGAGAATAGGGCAAATAATCGGAACGCTCTTGACCGACTTTTGGCTGTTCCGTGAGATTTCAGCCATATCTCCTCCTTATTATCTAAAGCATATAAATACTAATTTAATCGTCCCCGCCGTAGGAGAACCGACCTTCGTCCAAGTAAGAGTGAACCCGTCCGCGTCATAGGACGCCACAACCGCACCTTGCGCCCAAGACGATTGATTCGAGTAAAGAGCGATATTCCCGCCTTGATTTGTGACATTTGCGGCACTTCGATAAACGCAAGTTGCCGCTTTAGTAGAATCCGCATATCCTTCGCTTCCATATAGAGAAGCGTCAACATTTGCCAAACAAAGAATGCTCGTAGGTCTGAAACCGACGCCTGTATATGCAACAGAAGCCGTCGCTCCCGCTCCGTCTCTTGTCGCCGTGATTACCTTGCTATTCAACCTCGCCGTCGGTGCGAGTTTAGCGTCTGTAACATTCGCGTCGAGAATATGCCTCGTAAGAATCACATTATCCGAGATCCCCGTTCCGTCTCTCATCGAATCAATATTCGCGATCATCTGATCGAGTTTCGCCTCTGTGATGATATCTCCAACTGTCCAAGTGACTACTGCGTATGCCATTTAAACCACCTCTCCCGCTTCTTTAAAGTAAAATTTACTATCCGGAAGATTCCAATCTCGACCGATCGAATTTTCTTTTTCCTGTTTTTTATCGGCTTCCTCGAAAGATCCTTTTCGTCCCTTCTTACTGAAATCTCTCGTATCATTCCCACAAGCACATTCAAACGCGAGAACCCCGCCCTCCGCCTTCGAAGGCGCAAGACAACCTCTCACATAAACGCCGTTCTCTTTGATCGCCGAATCATAATGAAAATTGATCAGAT
>JALNZK010000051.1 GCA_023229365.1 Pseudomonadota bacterium
GCCGGTCATCCCCTCGGGGTCGGCGGCCCAGTTGCGCCAGCGCAGCTTCTTGGGCAGCGGCGAGACGTACCCCTTCTCGGTGATCACGTACTCGTCCTCGCGGTCGTCGAAGATTTTCAGGAACAGCATCCACCCGATCTGGCTGATCCGCTGGGCGTCCCCGTCCACGCCCACGTCCTTGCGCATGATGTCCTGGATGGTCTTGATGACGGTGCTGATCGACATGAGTTATCGAACCTCTTTGCTAGGCGCTGTAGATCTCGTGTTCCAGCTCGCGGATGGCGGTGTCGAAGCCGTCCTTGCCGCCGAACAGCTTGACGATCTCGACGGGCGTGCCGAAGTCGGAGAGCGGCTTCACGTTGAGCACGGACGGGTCCTCGATGTTCTCGATACCTTCGACCGCGTACTTTTCCAGCAGCACGCCGAGCACGGCGCGGGCTTGCTCGCCGAACCTCTCCCAGTAGTGGCGCTTCTTCACGTTCTCCGCGCGCTCCCGGCGGGTGAGCGGCGGCGCACCGAACGCGACGTGGCAGACGAGGTCGAACGGCTCGACCTCCTTGCCCACCTCGTCGGCGAGCGCCTCGAAGAACACTCCTTGCTGCTCCAGCTCCTCGATGATCGCCCGCTTGCGGTCGGCTCCGGTCCACGTCTTGAGGAAAGAGTCGAGGGAGGCGTAGCGCGTTTTCACGCGCTTCTTCGTGTAATCCTTCAGCGACTCGGTGATCAGCTTGCCGTCCGCGCCGTAGTACTGGACGCGCTCGGCGACCACCGACACCCGCACGTCGTCCACCACGTACTTCTGGCGCGGATGGTGCGCGGGATCGGAGGGATCGGAGTGGGACGGGTGGGACGGGTCGGACAGGTGGGACGGGTCTTCTCCGACGCCAACTGGCGGGCCGTCGGCGACGTCGGGCGGCACGATCGGGCCGCTCTCCGGCGGAAAGTAGATCTGGACAGGGTCGCCGTCGAAGTTCGGGTCCGCGAACAGCTCGGTCGCCTTTTTGAAGTCCATGATCGTGAACCATAGCTTGTCGTGGTCCTCGCGGATGCGCGTGCCCCGGCCGATGATCTGTTTGAAGTCGGTCATCGACTGGATGCGCTGGTCGAGCACGATCAGCTTGCACGTCTGCGCGTCCACGCCGGTGGACATCAGCTTCGACGTCGTTGCGATCACCGGGTAGCGAACCTCGGGGTCGATGAAGTTGTCGAGCTCCTTCTTCCCCTCGTCGTTGTCGCCGGTGATCCGCATCACGTACTTCGGGTTCTTGGCGGCGAGGTCGGCGTTCAGGTTGACCAGCTCCTGACGCATGCGCTCGGCGTGGTCGATGTCGTCGCAGAACACGATCGTCTTGGCGAGCCTGTCGCCGCTCTCCTTGAGGAAACGGGTCACCTTCTCGGCCACGAGCCGCGTGCGCTTCTCGAGCACGAGCGTGCGGTCGAAGTCGCGCTGGTTGTAGACTCGGTCCTCGATCTCCACGCCGTGCTTGTCGAGCTTCCCGGCCTCGGGCCGCCACCCCTCCAGGTCCTTGTCGAAGTCGATGCGCACCACCTTGTACGGCGCGAGGAAGCCGTCCTCGATCCCCTGCTTGAGCGAGTAGGTGAACACCGGCTCGCCGAAGTACGCGAGGTTCGAGACGTCCTTGGTCTCCTTGGGCGTGGCCGTGAGGCCGATCTGCGTGGCCGCCGAGAAGTAGTCGAGGATCTCGTGCCAGGCCTTGGCCTCGTTCGCGCTGCCTCGGTGACACTCGTCCACGACGATCAGGTCGAAGAAGTCGGGCGAGAACTCCTTGTAGATGTTCTGCTCTTCCTCGGTGCCGGTGACCGCCTGGTAGAGCGAGAGGTACACCTCGTACGACTTGTCCACCTTGCGGCCCGCGATCTTGGTCATCACCTTGCCGAACGGCTTGAAGTCGTTCGTGCGCGTCTGATCCACGAGGATGTTGCGGTCGGCGAGGAACAGAATTCGCTTCTTGAGGCCCGACTTCCACAGCCGCCAGATGATCTGGAACGCCACGAACGTCTTGCCCGTGCCGGTCGCCATGACGAGCAGGATGCGGTCCTGCCCGCTCGCAGCCGCTTCCACGGCGCGGTTGATCGCCTGCATCTGGTAGTAGCGCGGCACCTTGGCAGAGAGGTCGGTGTGGTAGTCCTGGGTGACGATCCGCTCGGTCCTCGCGTCGAGCCCCTTGAACCGCCGCCAGCGGTCGAAGAGGAAGTCCGGCGACGGGAAGCGATCGAGCGCGATCTCCTCTTCCATGATGCCGCCGAGCGCCGCCGCCGTGGCGTCGTGGAACAGGAACCGATCCCCGTTCGAGGAGAAGACGAACGGCACGTCGAGCATCTCCGCGTAGCCGAGCGCCTGCTGCATCCCCGAGCCGACCGAGTGGGCGTTGTCCTTGGCCTCGACCACGGCGAGCGGCTGCCCGTGCTTGTGGAACAGGACGTAGTCCGCGAACTTCTTCTCGCCCCGCGTTTGCAGCTTGCCCCGGACGATCACCCGCCCGGCGGTCAGCGTGTACGAGCGCCGGATCTGCGCCTTGTCCCAGCCCGCCCCTTCGAGCGCCGGGGTCAGGTAGCGCAGGCAGATGTCCTCTTCGGAGAGCTTCTTCTTGTCTTCCTGCATCACGTCCGCCCCCGCCGAGCTCCCGACCTTCCGACCCTACCACCCCCTCCGGCCATTCCCTGTCCTGCCTCACGCCCGCCGGTCGTCTTCTGGTCCTTCGGATTATCGGTCAAACCGTATGATCGTACAACGACCGATGTCGTGTCCGCCTTCGCTCGCTGCGCGAGCTTCGGCGTGATCGTCGACCGCCGAAGTCGAAGGTCCAAGATCACGCCGTAGCCCGCAGGGCGTAGGCGGACACGTCACGCAGGGCGATTCATGAATCGCCCCTACTACGGGGTGTAGCAGCAGACCTTGGGATCGTCGCAGGCGTATTCGGTCGCCTCGACGCCACCGCCCGCGGTGCAGCTGGATAGCGGCGTGCACTCGTACTCGGGCAGCTCCTCGGGGCACGGCTCGAGCTCCGTGTCGGTGTCCGTGTCGGTGTCGGTATCGGTGTCAGTGTCGGAATCGGTGTCGCTGTCGGTGTCGGTGTCAGTATCGGTGTCCGTGTCGGTATCCGTGTCGCTGTCGACATCCGTGTCGGTGTCCGTATCGGTGTCGGAATCCACGTCAGTATCCGTGTCGCCGTCTGCGTCCGCGTCCGTCTGCGCGCTCGAGTAGCACAGGTGATCCTCGAGATCGCACACCCACTCACTCGGGCAATCCGAATCCTCATCGCACACGAACTGCCCCTCTTGCGGCACGAGCTTGCACGTCGTCACCCCGCAGACGATCGCCGCCGCGACGAGAGCGAGAACGGTCGTTCGCGGAGCGCCCATGGACTACGGCTGTCGCTCGTAGGCGCCCATGTCGGCGTATTCGAAGCACTCGGGCGGGACCGCGAGGTCGCACTCGTAGGCGTTCGTCGCAGCTGGATCGTCCCAGCGGCTCTGCCCGTCAAGGTCGAGCTCGGGCGCCGCGTCGCCGTCCGCCGCGTCGATGCACGGGGACGTCGAGGACAGGCGGTAGTCGATGACGCCGTACGGATCACCGGCCGTGACGGCAAGGGTGGCGTCGCCCCAGACGTAGACGGTGTTCGAGCTGTTGCCGACGACCCAGTAGAAAGCTCCCGTCGCCGTGTCCGCATCGACGATCCGCCCGACGAACGCGCCCGGCGT
Organism: Pseudomonadota bacterium; assembly: GCA_023229365.1. NCBI lineage: Bacteria > Pseudomonadati > Pseudomonadota > Pseudomonadota bacterium. Next base: position 3,724 of record JALNZK010000051.1, read on the forward strand.
CCAGCTCTTGCCCGTGTGCACGAGGGCGGTCCGGAACGTCGCCCCGTCGTAGGTCACGCCCGTCCAGTTGCCGGAGGCGCCGGTCGGGACGCCGGCGAACGCGGGCGACAGGTCGATGTTGCCGGTCCCGGTGATCGCCTCGAGATCGGAGTACGTCGCCGCGATCGCCGCGGAGCTCACCGCGACGAGATCTCCCGCCGGCGCGCCGTTGTCCTTGACGATGCTCCCGACGAAGGTCAAGGACGCGCTCGCGCCGGTCGCGTACGCGGCGTCGCCGCTCGTCGCCGCCGAGTTGGCCACGAACGTGGAGCTCACGACCTCGACGGCGCTCGTCCCGTCGACGTACAGGGCGCCGCCGGTCGGGGCCGTGTTGCCGACGAAGAGACTGTCCTCGATGACCGGCGCGCCGCCCCGCACCGCGATCGCGGCGCCGCCCGCCTGCGCCACGTTCTCGAGGAAGGCGCAGCGCGCGATGGTCGGCGAGTAGCCGTTGATCAGGAGCCCCGCGCCGTACCGATTGGCAACCGCCCCCTGCGCGTTGCCGTCCATGACGACGAAGCCGTCGAGGCGCGCGTTGTCCGCGGCACCGGTCACGACGTGCATCACGCGCTCTGCGCCCCCGGGACCGGACCGGCCGCTCAGGATCGTGGCGTTCTGCTCGAGATCCCGATCGTCGGCCGCTGCCTCCGCGCCCGCGAAGCCGCCGAAGACATCGACTGTCGGCTCGAGCTGGACGGTGTCGGTGTTCGCCGTCGAATAGACGTAGTGGATGCCGGCCTTGACCCAAACGGCGCACCGCCCGCCGAGCGCCGTGGGCGCGGCGAGCGCCGCCGCATCGATCCCGGCCTGGACCGTGAGGAAGGCGTCCGTCCACGACGAGCCGTCCGCGGCTCCGGTCGCAACGGCATCGACGTAAACCACGCACTCCACGGGCTCGGTGTCGGTGTCCGCGTCGGTGTCCGTGTCCGTGTCGGTGTCTGTGTCCGTGTCGGTATCGGTGTCCGTGTCGGTGTCCGTGTCGGTGTCCGTATCCGTGTCGGTGTCCGTGTCGGTGTCCGTATCCGTGTCGGTGTCGGTATCGGTGTCCGTGTCGGTATCGGTGTCCGTGTCTGTGTCCGTATCGGTGTCGGTATCCGTATCCGTATCGATATCCGTATCCGTGTCGGTGTCCGTGTCGGAATGGCAGAAGCCGTCCTCGCCGCACTCCCACCCGGGCGGACATCCGTCCTCGCAGCTGAACTGCCCGTCCTGCGGAGTCAGCGTGCAGGCGGCGACGAGCGCCGCTGCCGCGAGCATGATCCAGCCAGCCATCGGAGTCGCACGGCGCATCAGAACGTCCCTCCCACGACGAGGCCGCCGATTCCGGGATACACCGCGACCTCGACCGCCGCGGCATCTCCGTTCGGCTCTTCGCCCTTGTTCCCCACGGCGACCATCACGATCCCGGCGACGAGCGCGGCGCCGCCGACCGCGAAGCACACGATCGCCCCGGTCTGCAGCCCCGCCAGGGCGTCCCGCTTGTCCTGGAACTCGGGCCAGCTGTCCGTGTCCTCGCCGTCCTTCTTGGCCTTCGCCGCGAGCCCCGCGAGCACCGCGCCCGTAACGACGCCGGCGCCGCCCACTGCCAACGCGACGTAGCCCGGAACGAGGAGCGGCGATCCGTCATCGCCCTTCGGCTCGGGCTCGGGTTTCACCTCGGGCTCCGGCTTCGGCTCGGGCTTCACCTCGGGCTCCGGCTTCGGCTCGGGCCTCACTTCCGGCTCCGGCTTCTCCGCCGGGGGCGCTTTCGCGAGCTCCGCCTCGAGCGCGGCGACCCGCGCCTGCGCGAAGGTCGCCTTCTCCGCCTCGGGGGTCGCGGCGACCGCGCGCTTGTAGAGATCGAGCGCCTCCGGCTTGTTGTCCGCGAGCTCGGCCGCGCGGGCGGCGTTCATCATCGTGGCCGGGTGCTCGAACATCCGCAGCGAGCAGTTGAACGCGCCGAGCGCCTCGGTGAAGAGCTCCTCCTTCACGAGCGTCTCGGCCTTCCTGAACCACTCCTTCGCGACGCCGCGCGCCTTGCTCGCGCTGGCGGGACGCTCGGGGCACGCCGGGGAGATCGTTTCCGCGATGGACGCGCTCGAGAAACAGATGACGCAGATCCCGATGACGATGGCGGCCGCCTCAGTCGAACGGGTTCGACTCCCAGCCGCCCTTCTTGCCCTTCTTCTTTCCACTCTTGCCGCCGCTCTTCTTCTCTTCGGGTTTCGGTGCCGAGTCCGCCTGCACGGCCTCGCCGGCCTTCTCGACCTCGAGCGCCTTGAGCGCCACGTCGATCGCCTGATTCTTGTCGAAAACGACGACGAGGTCCAGCGTGACGTAGCCCTCGGCCGATATTTCGAAGTGGCCGGCCGCGCTGGTCTTGGGGTGCGATACGGGCGGCGTCGCCGGCTCTCCGTCGACGAGCACCCGGGCGCCTGCGGGCAGGCCGCGCAGCTCGATCGTGACGCTCTCCTCGATCGCCGGGGCCGCGGCGTCCGCGGCGTTCCACCCGTTGGCGACCGCGCCGGCCGGCTTCGCCTCCGCTCCGTCCGAGCCGCCGGCGAACAGCGCGAGCGTCACGCCGGCCACGAGCACGCCGAACACGACCACGAGCGCCAGGGGCACGAGCATGCGCTTCCTGCGCTTCCGGGACATCCCGTCGAGGATCGCGCGCTCCTCCTCGGGGATGTCCGAGGTGTGCGCCAGTGGGTCGCTCCGGCGTCGGACGCCGCTCCCCGGGGTCGAGAAGAGCAGCATCCGCGAGCCGGGCATCGGCGTGACCGGGATCCCCTTCATCGTCTTGAAGACGACGGTGCTCATGCTCTCGGTCGAGGAGCTCTCGATGAACGGTGTCAGATCCTCGAGCATCGCCGCGGCGCTCCCGTAGCGCAGGTCGCGATCCTTCTGCATCGCCTTCTCGACGATCGCGACGAGCTCCGCCGGGAGCTCCGGGACGAGCTCCAGTATCGGCTTCGGCGCCTCGAGCAGGATCTTGCCGAGCACCTCGTTGTAGTTCTCGCCGGTGTACGGGAGGGAGCCGGTGAGCATCTCGTAGAGGATGACCCCCACGCCCCAGATGTCGATGCGCGCGTCCACGTCGCGCGCGCCCCGGGCCTGCTCCGGCGAGAGGTAGTACGGCGTCCCCACGACGTCGCCGTCGCGCGTCAGCCCGAGCCCGTGCGTGCCGGTGGTGCCGACCTTCGCGATGCCGAAGTCGAGCAGCTTGACCTCCTGCCGATCGCGCGAGTCCACGGCCAGGAACACGTTGTCCGACTTGAGGTCGCGGTGCACGATCCCCTTCTCGTGCGCCGCCCGGAGCGCCGACAGGACCTGCGCCGCGACCGCCGCCGCGGCCGTGGGCTCGAGCCGCTTCTCGCAGTCGATGCAGTCCGCGAGGCTGATCCCCTTGAGCAGCTCCATCACGATGTAGACGGTGTCGTCCTCCTCGCGGCCGACGTCGTAGATGTCGATGATGTTCGGGTGCCCGATCGCGCTCGCGGCCTTCGCCTCGCGGAAGAAGCGCTCCACGGTCTCGGGCCTGGAGACGAACTCGGGCGCCAGGATCTTGAGCGCGACGCGCCGCGAGATCACGATGTGCTCGGCCTCGTAGACCGTGCCCATGCCGCCGACGCCGATGACCCGGACGATGCGGTACTTGCGGTCGAGGACCTTGCCTATGAGGTCACTGCTCATCGGAGCTCTGCCCACGCCCCCCGGGCCGGATCACGCGCCGACGGTCCTACTCAAGCAAAAAACCGCGGCGAACACAAGCGCTCAACCGCGCTTCGAAAACTGCACGTAATCGGCGAGCTTGGCGAGATCGTACGGCTTCTCGATGAAGCCGCAGGCGCCGTTCCGCAGGAGCTCGTCGACCTTGCCCTCCCGGGAGTAGCCGGAGGAGACGAGGACCGGGACGTCGGGATCGATCTGCCGGATGCGCCGCAGCGCCTCTTCGCCGTCCATGACCGGCATGATCACGTCGAGGAGGACGAGCGAGATGCGCTCCTTCTCCGACGCGACGAGCTCGACCGCCGCCGCGCCGTTCTCGGCCTCGAGCACGCGGTAGCCGATCTTCTCGAGCACGCGCCGCGCCGAGCGCCGCACGAGCTCCTCGTCGTCGACGAGCAGGATCGTCCCCTCCGTCAGCGCCTCGGCGTCGGCCTCGTCGCCGCGCAGCTCGACGCTCGCCGAGCGGGCGCGCGGCAGGTAGATGGAGACCGACGTCCCCCGCCCCGGGGCGCTGTCGATCGTCACCATGCCGCCGTGGTTCGTGATCGTGCCGTAGACCATGGACAGCCCGAGCCCCGTGCCCTCGTCGCGCGGCTTGGTCGAGAAGAACGGCTCGAAGGCGTGGCGCCTCGTCTCCTCGTCCATGCCCCTTCCCGTGTCCCGCACCTTGATCATGACGTAGGTCCCGGGCGCGAGCTTCGGCCACTGCTCGAGCTCCGAAAGCCCGAGGTAGACCTTGCGCGTCGTCACCACGAGCTCGCCCCCGTCGGGCATCGCCTCGGTGGCGTTGATGCAAACGTTCATCACGGCGTGGGCGATCTGGCCGAAGTCCCCCTCGACGGGCGGGATCTCGTCGTCGAACTCGAGCAGCCACACGATCCGCCGCGGCGTCGTTCGGGACAGGAGCGCGTGCGCCTCCTGCGCGACGTCGTTGAGGGAGATCATGTCCTTCACGTACTTCCCCTCGCGGGCGAAGCCGAGGAGGTTCCGGGTCAGATCGCGTCCCCGCCGCGTCGCGCTGAGGATGTCCTCGACGTCGCGGTACCGCTTGTCGTCCGGGCTCATCTCCTCGCGCAGGACCGACGCGAGGCTCATGATCGCGCCGAGGACGTTGTTCATGTCGTGCGCCACGCCTCCGGCCAAGAGCCCGAGCGACTCCATCTTCTGTCCCTTGCGGAGCTGCTCGACCATGCTCTTCCGCGTGCTGCTCGAGGTCGTCTCGGCGTTCTTCTCGAGCTCGCGGCGCATCATGCGCGTCAGCTCGCGCTGATCGTCGAGCTCGCGCTCGAGCTCGGCGATGCGCCGGCACAGGCGGCCGACCTCGGTCAGCATCTTCTGCCGCGACTCGTCCTTCTGCTCTTCGTCCTGCATGACCCCTCGCGGTCGAACACTCACGACGTGTACCGAAAGAATGAGTGTACCGACTTTTGTCGTTTCACGCACGAGGTGGGATGAAAATCCCCAGCCAAGCGCTTAGAGTCGGGCGCGCTTTCGAAACAGGATCTCGAGGCGATCCTTCTCACCGCCCGCCCGCAAGACGAGGACGTCGCCCGGCTCGGCGCCCTTCGGCGCGTCGACGATCGCGCGAACGCGCACCACGTCGCCGGCGCGGACGAGCCGCGCGATGAACCGCTGCGTCCCCTTCTTGCCGTACGTCCCGGCCTCCTCGGCGCCGCCCGCCGCCGCGAGCCGCTTGTCGTCGGCCGCCACCCAGGCGCGTCCGGTGCCATCCTCGAGGAAGAACCCCACGGCCCGCTCCTCCGCGCTGATCGGAATCCACATCTTCCGACCCTTGCCGCGCGCGCCACGATCCCACTTGTCGACGAGCAAGTGGTAGTACACGCACTTGAGCTGCGTCCCGGGGACGCCGATCTCCTTCGCCGGAACGACGCGCCCCTCGACGACGCGCTCCTCTCCCTCCCTGAGCGCTTCGATCTTCGTCCGCTTCTTCAACCACAGGAACATTCGACACCTCAGAGGTCGCCCGCGCGGGTCATCGGCCTTCGCCTTCTCCCCACGAGGCGACCGGGCCCTCGTAGGAGAACTCGATATGGAGCTGCGGCGCGCCGTCGATGTCCCGCACCCGCGTCACGACGATCCAGATGCCGTCCTTCACCGGGATCTGCTTCCTCGCCTCGACGAGCCCGCCGTCTTCGTCCGGGCTCACGGCACGGACCGTGATGTCGTCGCGCGCAGTCTGCGCCGCGATGTAGTGGTAGTCTGCGGATTCTTCCCCGCTGCTCGAGCGGAACGAGCCGTACACGATCGGCTTCCCGTCGACCACGATCTTGATCTCGGCGTCGCGGGTCCGGTCGTCCTGATTCGCCACCGAGAAGAAGACGGCACGGCCGCAGCGGGAGGGCTGTTCGTCGACGGCCTTCGTGCCGATGCCTCCGCACGCCGCGGCGATCAACGCGACCGCGCACGCCGCGCTCGCGGATCGACCCCTCACGGCGTCCCTCCGTCGGCGACCTCGCCCGTCAGCGCGAGCATCGCCGCCGCGCCCGTGGCGCCGAAGTCGGAGCTGTAGGCGTGCCCCGCGCCCTTCATGTCGACGAAGATCGCGCGGATCCCCGCGGCGCGCAACTCGGGAATCGCCGCGCGCGCAGCCCTCCTCCTCCCCGGTGCGCTCATGGCGAGGCCGACGCCCGTGACGCCGGCCCGACGCAGCGAGGCGATGCGTTTCGAATCGAGCTTCTCCACGCCGCCCTCGACGAAGAAGACGTAGGAGTACTTCCCGGGGCTGGACTCGACGAGCCCCGGCGCGAGGATCGCGCCGAGGGAGAAGCCGACGAGCACCGTCGCCTCGCGCGTGACCCGCCCGGGATAGCGCGCCTCGAGCGCCGCGAGCCCGGCCTCGATCTCGGCCGCGACGCGCGCCGCACCCTTGTAGGTCCAGCGATCCTCCGCGAGCGTGGCCCACGGCGTGCGGACTCCGCGCGGGCACAGCACGAACCCGTAGGACGACGCGACCTCGCCCCAGAGATCGCACTCCCACTCCGGGCGGTCGAAGTTGCCGTGCAGCACGATCACGACCGGGCGCGGCCACGTCGCCTCGCCCGACGGTCCGACGTGCGACGCGGGCGCGAAGCCGGGCACCTCCAGCGGTTCCGGTCGCGCCGGCGGCGGCGGTCCGGGCGGCAACGGATCCGCGGGCCGAACGGGGACCTCCCGTGCGATCACCGCGCCTGCGTCCGGGCTCGCGAACGGTTTCTCCGAAGGGCCGGCGCCCGGCGGCGGATCCGGGGGCTGGCCGGAGCGCTGCGGCCCCTGCAGGCAGGCGGTCGCCAGCGCGAATGCGAGCGCGACGACGACGAGGCGTTTCACGGGGTGCCGAGGTTCTGGGTCCAGTAGTTCGTCCAGTCGCTGCCGTCGACCGCGGCGAAGCCGACGCCCGTCTCGGTCGCGGCCGGGTTCATCAGCTTGGCGCAGTGTTCGCCCGAGCTCATCCAGCGATCGAACGCGCCCTCCGCGGTCGAGTAGCCCGCAGCGATGTTCTCGCCGAGCGCGAACCCTTCGTACCCGGCGTTCATGACCCTCTCGAACTCGTCCTCGCCGAGCGGCCCGTCCGGGCTGTCGTGGCTGAAGTAGTTCCGCTCGCCCATGTCGAGGCTGTGCACGCGCGCCGCACACCGCAAGTGCGGCTCCATGGCGAGCGGCGCCGTCGCCTCGAACACGCCCGCGTCTCCGCACTCGGCCCCCGCTGCGCGCGCCTCGTTCACGAGGCCCACGAGCTGACCCTCGAGCGCGGCCCATTCTGGCGGCCAGCCCTCGGCCGACGGGTGGCACTCCTCGGCGGGATCCCCCGCGTCGGCGTCCGTATCGGCGTCCGTGTCCGTGTCGGAATCCCCGTCCGTCCCCCCGTCGAACGGCGCGACCTGCTCGCCCTTGCAGCCGACCGTCCAGAGCGCCGCCGCCGCCGCAACCGCCAAAGCGAATCTCATGCCCCCACCTCCTCCGAAAGAACTCATGGCGGAAAGTGTAGCACGCCGGTGACGGGTGCTGGAAGGATCAGCTGCGCGCGCCGGATCCTCCTGGTCTCCCGCGCGCGTGCCGACGCTGCCGCCTCGGGGCGCCGATCCGTGCGTCCGATCCCGCGGGCGCCGCCTCGGCAGGCCAGCGCGTGACGTGCTCCCGGATCGCGCCCGGCAGCCTGCGCCGGGTCGCGCCGCAGGTGTCGTCGGCGATCGCGTCCGCGACGTCGCCCTTCGGGAGCCCGCAAAACTCCGTGAGATGCTCGAAGAGGAGCGCCGCGAGCCGTGGCAGCGCGATCCCGACGGGCGCCCCGACGCGCGCGTGCAGGAAGTCCGCGAACCCGACGAGGGCGCGAAACGGCGACGGCGCGTCGAGCAGCAACGCGGAGGTCTTCGGAAAGCGGCCGCTGTTGCACACGAGATCGTGAACGCGCGCGGCGCGCTTCAGGCGCTGCATGGCCGCAAAGTCGACCGCCGAGGTACTGAGGACGTCGTAGGGCGGCGTCTCGCGGTAGGCCATCCCGTACGCCGCATCGTGCCGCGCGATGCGGGCGCCGCGCAGCCGCTTGAGCACGCCGATCTGGATCTCGTGGACGCCCGTCCGGCGCAGGCGATCGAAGCTCTCCGCGATCCCCTCGAACCCCTCGCCCGGGAGGCCGGCGATGAGATCCGCGTGGACGTGGGTGCGTGTCCCCTCCACGAGCCCCCGGATCGCGGCCTCGACGCGCGCGCCGTCCTGGCGGCGCCCGACGCGGGACGCCACCGCGTCGGAAAGGCTCTGGACTCCCGCCTCGAGCTGCACGGCGCCCGCCGGGAAACTGGCGATCCGCTCGAGCAGCGGCGGCGGGATCGCGCCGGGGAAGATCTCGAGGTGGACGAAGGCGCCCTCCCCCGCCCTCTCGAGGAAGAAGTCGAGGAGCCCCGTCGTCACCCCGTGCTCCACCGATCTGTCGACGAACTTGAACCGACGTGCGCCGCGCTCCCACAGCGACTCCACCGCCGCGAGCACGCGCTCCTCCGGGAACCGGCGCGCGCCCGGAGCGACGCTCGAGAGGCAGAACTCGCAGCCGTTCGGGCAGCCGCGCGAGGCTTCAACATAGATCGTTCGCTGCGCGAGATCCGCGTCGGTGTACTCGCCGTACGGGAGAGCGACGGCCGCGAGGTCGGGCGGCTCGGCGGCGACGAGGTGCGGGACAGGCGCCGCGGCCAGCAGGCGGCGCGCCACGTCCGCGAACGCGAGATCCGCCTCGCCGTGCACGACCACGTCCGCGAGCGCCGCGAGCGGCGGCAGATCGCCCGGGCAGATCACCTCCGGCCCGCCGACCACCAGGCGAAGATCCGGCGCCACCTGCCGGAGGATCGACGCGATCTCCGTGAGCAGCTGGACGCTCCACACGAACGTCGACATCCCGACGACGCGCGGAGAGGACGCCAGGATCCGCTCCGCGACGTCCGCCGGGCGATCGTCGATCGTCACCTCGAGGAGCGCGGTTCGCGGTCGCAGGTCCCCGAGGTTGGCGAGCAGGCAGCGCGGCCCGAGGGCCGTGTGCCCGTACCGCGCGTTCGCCGCCACGAGGACGATGTCCGTCATGGGTCCAGCCATAGCGCAGATCCCGGCCGACCCCAAGCGGCGCTTGCCGCGGCCGCCTCTGAGGGGCAAAGTGGCGTTCGAGGAGGCACGAACATGCGGACCTGCCCGATCACCGCCGCGCTCGCCGCGGCGCTCGCTCTCGCGTGCGCGAGGACCGGAGGGAAAGCCGTGACGGCCGACGGAGAACCGATCGCCCCGAAGACGACCCAGGAGACCGCCCCCGGCGTCGGCGCGCCCCTGCCGCCGTTCGACCCCGCGAAGCCCGTCGCCCTGCTGCCCCCTCGGCTCGGCTGGGACGCCCCGCTCATGCATGCGCTGGAGGCGCGCCGTTCGACCCGGAGCTTCGCGTCCGATCCGCTCGACCTGCGGACCCTGTCGGACCTCCTCTGGGCGGCGACCGGCGTCAACCGCGCCGCGGCGGGCCAGCGCACGGCGCCCACGGCCCGGGACAGGCGCGATCTCGACGTCTACGCCGCCACCGCCGGCGGCCTCTACCGCTACGCCCCCGAGAGTCACGCGCTCCTGCCGATCTCCTCCGAGGACGTGCGGGCCGCGACCGGCGTGCAGGAGTTCGCCGCGATCGCCCCGCTCGGCCTCGTCTACGTTTCCGATCTCGCGAAGATCGCCGGCGACGCACGCGAGGATCGGCTCCTGTTCGCGGGCGCCCACGCCGGGTTCGTGTCGCAAAACGTTTACCTCTACTGCGCTGCGGCCGGGCTCGCGACCGTGGTCCGCGCGTACGTCGACAAGCCGAGCCTCGCCGCGGCCATGGGCCTCGGGCCGGATCAGATGATCGTCCTCGCCCAGACCGTCGGGCACCCCGGCCCGGCGGCGCCGGAGGGCGGCCACTGAATCCCGTTGGCGTGAACGCGGTCCCAGTGTTAGTGCGATCCGTGCCGACCAGGCAGGAGGCTCGAACCATGGCCCGACGCCACCTCATCGACCGCCGCGCCCTCATCGCGCCCGCGGCGCTCGTCGCTCTTCTCGTCACGTTCGGCACCGGCGCGCAGGCGCCCGCCGCCTCCGCAAAACACGACGCCGATCCGACGTCGCCCGTCGGCTTCTGGATCACGGTGGACGACAAGACCGGCGATCCGAGATCCGTCATCCGCATCTGGAAGAAGAGCGCGAGGCTCTACGGCACCATCGTCAAGCTGATCGACCCCAGGGGCGGGAACCCGAACCCCCGCTGCTACAGGTGCCCGGGCGCTCTGCGGGGCAAGCACGTCGTGGGCATGACGATCATCAACGGGCTCGCGCAGGACGGCGGCGAGTGGAGCGGCGGCACGATCATCGACCCCGAGTCGGGCAAGACCTACAAGATGTACATCCAAGTGATCAACGGCGGGAAGAAGCTGAAGGTGCGCGGCTACCTCGGCATCGCGCTCCTCGGACGCACGCAGTACTGGATCCGCGCCCGGTGACTTGTGCCGCGGACACCTCCGCGTCGTCCCTCTATTCCTCGCGACGTCATGTGATAGGCTGCACGGCGTCATGGCGGTTTGCGGCAGGAGCTTTTCACAGACGATGCACGGCGCGTGCAGGCGGCTCGGTCTGGTGGCGGCGCTCGTGGTCGCCGCGGCCCTCTCGTGCTCGCGAGAGGTCGCGAAGCCTGTCCACCGAACCGGGATCGTGGCCTATGCCGGCGACACCGTGCTCGCCAGGCACATGAACCACTACGTGACGGAACACGGCACGAAGGCACCGCTGGCCGGCATTCGAGGCCTCCTGGCCGGCGCGGACGCGGCGGTGGTCAACCTCGAGTCCATCCTCGCGTCCGGTGGGGGCATGACGGGCAAGCCAGGCGGCTACGCCTGCCACTTCAGAGGTCGGCCCGAGCTCGTGGAGGTGCTGACCGAGGCGGGGGTCGACGTCGCGCTCACCGCCAACAACCACACCTCGGACTACGGGCCGGTCGCGCTGCTCGAGCAGCTCCGGATCCTGCGCAGCGCCGGCATCGCGCCCATCGGCTCGGGCAAGGACCTCGACGAGGCCACGGCGCCGGTATTCGAGAAGGTCGGGGACGCAGTGGTGGGCTTCATCGGCGTCCACTCGACCTCTGTGCGCGGCGTCGCTGGACCGAACAGCGCCGGCGTGAACTTCGTGCGCACCAACAGAGATGTGGAGAATTCGATTGCGCGAATTCGCGACCAGGTGAGTCGTGCGCGTCGCTACGCCAACGTCGTTCTCCTCGTCGTCCACTGGGGGGCGCCCGACTCGAACCCCGTACCGACGAAGGAGCTGGTGGCGTTCGCCCACAGGGTCGTCAAGGAGACCGGCGTCGATGGCATCCTCGGATCGAGCTCGCACGTCATGAGGGGTGTCGAGGTGGTGGACGGAAGGCCGATCGTCTACGATGCGGGCAACTTACTGGTCGACTGGCCGGCAAGAGGTGGAAACAGCCGCTGGGTCCATCAAACCGCGATCATGCTCCTGCACGTCGACAGGCGCGGGGTTCGCAAGCTGGAGGCGATCCCGATCCGGCTCGGCCAGTGCGAGGCGATGCTCGCGAATCCAACGGACGCGGTGGTCGCAGGGCAAATCCTCGACAGGCTGCAGCAGCTCTCCCTGCCGTTCGGCACGGCGTTCCGGCGCGAGGACGACCGGATGACGCTCGTGTTCGAACGCCCTCCGCCGCCAGCGCCGAAGAAGCGGTTCCGCTTCCCGGTTCCGCCACCCGCGACGCTGCCCGACCCGAGCTCCTACGCACGCCCCTTGGCGACCAGCGTTCCGCCGACCGCGATCCCGGCGCGGTATGTGTTCGAGAACGGGTTGACGTTGCTCGGATACGAGCTGCCCGAGACGGTCGCCCCGGACCACGGGTTGAACATTACTGCCTACTGGACCGCCGCCGAACCGATCCTCGAGTCCTACTATTTCGACTACCAGGTGCGATGCGCCGAGCCCCCGGCGGCGCCGGGCAAGGGGGAAAAGCACAGGAAGGACACGCCTGGCGCGAAGGCCGGTGTGGTGAAGTGCGGGGCGACGTGGAAGGATCCCCACCAACCCGGCGACTGGATGTACCCGACGAGCAGGTGGCGGGTGGGCGAGATCGTCGTGGATCGGTTCTTCGTGCGGCGCCCCCCCACGAGTGGCGCCGGTCCTCACGACGTCTTCGTGCGGGTCTACCGCGGCAACACCCCGCTGCGCGTGGCTTCGCCACTCGAGTCGGCCGGGGCGGACGAGATCGCCCTCGGCCGGATCCTCGTCGAGGAGTAACGGCTAGGCGCGCAGCAACTTCAGTTTCGAGAACGCAATGGAGAGCGCGACGAACACGGTCAGGCCGAGATAGACGACCGCGGCCTGCTTCAACAGGCTGTTGAAACCGACCTCGACCATGAAGGTGATGGCGTAGTTGGCACCTATCACGGATGCCAGGGTGCTCACCCCGTAGGTGATCGGCACGACGTCCCCCAGGTCGTGCTTGACGAGGCTGGTGACCGCGAACGGATAGAACAGCCCGAGGCAGATGCCGACCGGGAACACGGCCAGCGCGGCCAGGACCAGCTTGACCGGCGTCGGCAGCCCGATGAGGTGAACGTTCATCGCGTCGACGAGGAAGATCGAACCGAACACCAGGAACGCCGCGACCACCGGCACGACCCGCATGTCCAGCCGGTGACGGTATCGCTGCGACAGACGGCTCCCGACTCCGCCCGCGAGGAGGAAAACGCTCAGCACGACCGCCATGCTGAGCAGCGGCACCTGCAGGAACAGCTCCAACTTGGCCATGAGGGCGATTTCGCAGAGCATGTACGACAGGCCGGTGGCCAGCAGAAAGAAAAGGACCGACGCCGGCAGCCTGGTCCTGCGCGGGACGGAGATTCCGACGATGAGCAGCAAGGACACCAGCGTGATGATCAGGAAGGTGGTGATCCTCACCCAACCGAGGAAGTTCTGTTTCCCCTCCTCTGGATTCAACGAGTACTTTTCGAGAGCGAGACCCTCGAAATAGGGCTTGTCGTCGGTGAGGATCTTGCTGTCGCCCACGGGGTCGTTGACGAGGGCGGCGATTCCGGGATTGCTTCCCCGGTATCCTGGAGCATAGCGAACGCGGTACTTGCCGGGCTTGCAACGCGAAACGATGTCGTCCACCTCCTTGGGGGTGAACTCTGACCAGGAGAAGAACATCTCGGTATTTCCGCGATCAGGGCTGCGGACGATGATGACCCGCTTCCCGAAATCGCGCCCCCCCAGGCTCTCGTAGGCGGCGCGCAGCATCGGTATCCGCCCGAGGGCATTCTTGTGATAGATGACGAAGACGCCATTCTCTTCGAGCCTTTTCAAATAGAGGACGTACGCCTCGACGGAATCGAGATACTTCCTGCTATAGACCGTGAGGCGCTCTCCGGTAGCCGCGTCGCTTCCCATGTAGATCAAATCGAATTTGTCTTCCCCCTCCGCGAGGAAATGTCTTCCTTCCTGGATGACGAGATGGATATTGGGCAGGCTGAGGAATTCCGGGATACGGTAGTCCTCCAGCACGTCTGATTGCAGCACGAGGTCCCGCACCAGGGGGTTCAGCTCGACGCCGGTGATGTCGGAACGCCCTCCCGCAAGCTCGTTGAGGCGGATCATCTCCGCCCCGCACCCGGCGAACATGACCATCATCGTGCGAGCTTTGCGCCCTATGATGAACGGCGCGTTCATGGTGCTCAGCTCGTCGCTCGGTCTCACGTTGGCGGGAATGTAGCGCCAAACGTGGACGTTGCTCCGCGCGTTGTCGTGCTTGACGGCGTAGTCGACGCGGCCATTTCTCTCGGTGGCGGTCAGCGCGACCCTCGAGAACTCGTTCCAACGGTGCGCCAACTGGGTGACGTGGACCTCGGGATCGGGCTCGAAGCCGGAAACATCGAAGTTTTCCTCCGCGTGCACCATGAAGAACCGAAAGCCGAAGCAGAGCAGCACCAGCAACGCCGCCACCGCAAGCCTTCTCACCCGGGTCATCGGCCGAAAGATCAGTCCCAGAACGGAAAGACAGACGACCACGACGAAAAGCACGTCGGGGAGGTCGAAAAAATGAAACAGCAATGGCGTGACGAAGCACGCCGTGCTGGCCCCCCAGAGATCCGCACTATAGATCTTGCCGATGTTCTCCCTGTTGATGAAGTAGGTCACCGCCAGGATGCGGCCGGCGAAGTAGAACGGCACGATGGTTGTGGCGATGAACACGAGGGTCTTGCACAGGTAGAACAGGCTCAGCGCATTGGCCCTCGACTCGGAATAGACCGGGAAGAGGTAGAGGAAGACGGAGAACATGGCCGCGAGAGACAGTGCAGTGACGACGATGAAAAGAAGCGTGTATCGTGGCACATCGAAATTCTCGATGATGCGTCGGTTGAGATGGGCGTGGAAGCTTCCGAGGGCGAGGCCGAGAAACGTGATGGGTATTGCGATGTAGGAGTAGCTCTGCCCGAGGTGAAAGCTGGCGATCTTCGAGAGAATCAGCTCGAGCATCAGGCAGCACAAGACCGTCAGAAAAACCAACAGGGTCTGGGCGCGGAAATTCGTCAATTTCGTCATGATTCGATGCTTCTAGGAGGTTTCATCGTACTGTGCAATATGATCTGGCCGCTCTTCCTCACCTGCCAGGGCCCAAAAAAACTGAGATGGCGCGTGAAGCAGAAGAGACTCCCGCCGGTTTCTTGACCCCGCCGCGGCCCGCGTTCTAGGTTCGAGGCATGAAGCGGCCCAGCCTCATCCCGGGGATCGCCCTCATCGTCGGCCTCGTGCCGGTCGCCGTCTCCTGCGGCGACCCGCTCAACGACTACCGAGACTGCGTGAAGGTCGAGAAGGCGCGCTGCGCGCTCCGCGAGAAGTGCGATCACTCGTTCGACCAGGCCACCTGCAACGCGTACTACGAGGAGCTCTGCCGCACGCGCGAGATCGACGGCGAGACCGGGAAGAGCGCCACGGACGCCGAGGTCGACGCGTGCGTCGCGGCGATAGAGGGGCTCGACTGCGCGATCCTCGAGAGCGCGCTCGACCAGGGGATCGACGAGACCGATCTCATCGATGCCTGCTCCTTCGCGCACCCCAAGGTCGATGAGGACGCCGGCGACACGGACACGGCGGACGCCGGCTGATCCGACCTACAAAGAACACCTTCAACGGGCGCTGTCGCCTCCCTGGCGGCGCCCGGGTTTGATCGTTGCGCAAAGGCCCGGATCGTCGCAATCTACCCGCGATGAATAGCGGCTCCCGACGGAGGGTCCAAGCAACGCCATGACCGCGCGCAGACACACCGACGTCCTCCTCGCGGCGCTTATCGCGGCGCTCGTCCTCACCGCGGCGCGCGCACCCGCCGCGCAGCCGCCCGCGGCGCCGGATCGTCTCAGCGCGGACTTCACGATGGAGCGCAAGCTCGTCGTGCTCTCCGACACGATCTCGTCCTCCGGCCGGCTCGTGCTCGGCGGCCCCGGCCGCATGCGCTTCGAGATGACAGCGCCGTCGCGCTCCATCCTGGTCATCGACGGCGACAAGGGGTGGATCCGCTACCCGGACATGGGCGTGACGAAGAGCTTCGATCTCGGCGCGGACCCCGTCATGCGCGTCCTCTCCGAGCACCTGCTCGTCCTCACGTCGGGCGACTTCGCCAAGGCCGCGGCGTACTACGCGGTCGCAGGCGGTGCCAGTCCGAGCGAGAAGCGGCTCGTGCCGAGGCAGGCCGAGATCAAGGCGCTGTTCTCCGAGATCCGGGTCGCGATCGGGACGAACGGGGTCGTCTCCTGGGTCGAGCTCGTCTCCGCCGGCGGCGACACGACCCGGCTCGTGTTCAAGAACGTGAAAATCAACCCGCCCGTCGACGCCTCCCTGTTCGACAAACCGTGACCCTATGACACCCAGGATCTACACGCGGACCGGCGACAGCGGCACGACCTCGCTCGCGGACGGCGCGCGCGTCGGGAAGGACGAGCCGCGCATCGCGGCGTACGGGGCGATCGACGAGGCGAACGCCTTCGTGGGCGCGGCCCGCGCCTTCTCGGACGACCCGCGGCTCGACGAGCTCCTCTCCTTCCTGCAGCACCGGCTCTACAACTGCTCGTCCAACGTCGCGTGCTCGAGCCCGGCGAACGCGGCCACCTCCGTCTCCGACGACGACGTCGCCGCCGTCGAGCGCGCCATCGACGAGCTCGAGGAGCGGAGCGGCGCGATCCGCGGGTTCGTGCTCCCGGGCGGCGGCCGCGCCGCGGCGTTGCTGCACGCCGCGCGTACCGTGTGCAGGCGCGCGGAGCTGAGCCTCTGGGCGCTCGCAGAGGAGGAGGAGGTTTCGGAGAACGTCCTCAAGTTCGTCAACCGCGCGTCGGATCTGCTCTTCGCGGCCGCGCGCTGCTCGAACCACGCAGAAGGCCCCGGCGACGTCCTGTGGGACAAGGACGCGCCTTTCCCTAGTTGAATTTCCCGTCCTTCAGCCTCCGCAGCTCCGCGACGATGAGGAACGTGACGATGACGAGGAGCGCCCACGAGCTCAGCTTCATGAGGTGCACCGGGCTCCACTCGCCCTGCTGGTGCGGGTAGACCCAGGCGCCGAAGAACGTCGCGATGTTCTCGGCGAGCCAGACGAACAGCCCGATGCAGAGGAACGCGATCGGCGCGCGCATCACCCGCACGCGGCCGCGGATCGCTTGGAACCGGATCTCCGTCCGCCAGGTGGCGGCCACGACGATCGCGGCGAGCGCCCAGCGCATGTCGGGCAGCGCGTGGTGCGCGAAGAAGTTCCCGTAGATCGCGGCGCCGAGCGGGACTACGACGCGCGGTCGGGGCCAGCCGACGAGCGCGAGATCGAGGCGGCGCCAGGCCTGGATCATGTAGCTCGCGACCGACGCGTACATGAAGCCGGAGAAGAGCGGCACGCCGCCGACAGAGCACGTCGCCGGTTCCGGGTAGCTCCACGATCCGGCGTGCACCTTGAACAGCTCGAGCCCGAGCCCGAGCAGGTGGAAGACGCAGATCACCTTGAGCTCGTCGAACGTCTCGAGGCGCAGCGCGACCATCAGCGCCTGGAACGCCACACAAGACAGGAACAGGATGTCGTACCTCGGGAGGGGGAGCGCCCCGGCCGTCTTCGTTACCGCGAGCATGCCGAACACGAAGGCCGGGAAGGCGCACGAGAGGGCGTTCTTCAGGCCGAACGCCCAGAGCTCGGCGACGCCGTCGCGGAGGGCCGCGCGCGAGAAGATCGCCGCTCTGGTCGGGTGGGTCACCCCTCACCGACGCGCCGGTCCGAAGAAAAATTTCCCCGTTCGGTCCTCGCCTGCGTCAAGCGCGGCCGGCGATCCTCCAGCCCGATCGCCCCGATTTCTATTCCGGGGTCTCTTCAGGCAGGGGTTTGGGGGCAACGTCGGGAGCTGGCGTCGGCGCCGGCTCCGAGGACAGGATCGTCGTCTTGAACTTCGTGGCCGACACGACCGCACCATAGCCGGTAATCCGCGTGCAGTTGCTCCAGCCGAGGAGCCAGAACATCGCGCCCTGCTCGACGGTGACCACGTCCGGCGACCACGCCGCCTTCTTGGTCAACCGCTCGAGCGCGGTCTGCATGCTGTCGTCGCCGACCGGGATCGCGTAGAGGATGTGGGAGGAGCAGGTCTTGCCCTCCGCCAGCTTGACGAGCCGCCTGCCCTTCAGCTCCTCGCTCCCGAACATCGGCCCGCCGATCTGCACGGGCTTGTAGACGCAGCCCGGCGCGATCGATGCGATCAGCCCCGCGACGACGAGCAGCCCGAACGCGCGACGTTTGGCATCCATGTCCACCTCCTCGATGACTCCGACTCTAACACCGTGGCGGTGAAAAAAATTTTCAAAACGCACGCAACTTTTCGAGTCTCGATGCACAAATGGGTATAGGTATCAAGGTACACAACGAGGGAGGATCAAGATGTACAGAGTTCTCATTATCGGCTTGGCGCTCTTCGCCGGCATCGTCCCCTTCGGCTGCGAGGGCGAGGACAACACCTTCAACCCCTCGGACGCGGACAGCGACGGCGACTCCGACTCCGACAGCGACTCCGACAGCGATTCCGACTCCGACTCCGACAGCGACTCCGACGGCGACTCGGACGGGGATTCCGACGACTGCTCCGAGGCCTCGAAGTTCATCTACACGGTCGATCAGGACAACATGTTCTACAAGTTCGATCCGACCGCGTCGGCCGACACCGCGTTCCAGCAGGTCGGCTCCGGGCCCCTCTCCTGCGCCTCGGGGGGGCAGCCGTTCTCCATGGCCGTGGGCCGCGACGGGTACGCGTACGTGCTGTACGTCGGCCCGCTCGTCGGCGCGTGCATCGGGATCAACCAGGTGGACATCGAGACCGGCGCGTGCGTCGGGCTGATCCCGTTCACCTGCAACACGTCCGGGTTCGACACGTTCGGCATGGGGTACGTCACCGACGACGCGGACACGACCGCGGAGAAGCTCTACGTCGGCAACGCGGCCTTGCCCGCGCAGCTCGCGACGCTCGACGTGACGAACGGCGCGGTGAGCGTGATAGGCAGCCTCGCGTCGGCGGGCCCGGAGTTCACCGGCAACGCCCTCGGCGAGCTCTGGGGCTTCTTCCCGAGCGCGGCCACGCCGACGATCGCGCAGATCGACAAGGCGACCGGCCAGATGGTCAGCGGCGAGACGTACCCGCTCTCGACGCTCTCGAACGACGCCAACGCCTGGGCGTTCGCGCACTGGGGAGGCGCCTACTACGTCTTCTACAAGACCTTCACCGACGGCTCGACCAACGTCTACAAGTTCC
Organism: Pseudomonadota bacterium; assembly: GCA_023229365.1. Classification (NCBI taxonomy): domain Bacteria; kingdom Pseudomonadati; phylum Pseudomonadota; species Pseudomonadota bacterium. The sequence goes on from JALNZK010000051.1 coordinate 22,776, forward strand.
AGGACGGCGCGCTGACCACGCACTTCGCCAACACCGGCAAGTACATCGTCGGCGCCGGCGTCTCCACCTGCGCCCCGACCGTCATCGAGTGATCCGCTCGACGAGCCCCTCCAGTTGTCTGGCCGCGCGCGCCATGGCGACGGGCTCGCCGGCCCAGCGCGCCCGCCACAGGAGGTTGTGCGGCGTGACGGTCGGAGGCACGAGCTGCACGACCTCGACGCGGTAGCCGCCGGCCTCGAGCCGGAGCGTCCGCTCCGCGTCCACGAGCGCGTTCTCCACGCGGCGGCGGATCTCGGCGTGTCGGCAGAGATCGGCGCGCGCGACGGCGTCGGCCGCGGCCCGCGCGAACGGGATCTCTGCGCCGTAACAGCAGGGGACGAGCAGGAGGAACCGGGCTCGTGCGCGCACCGCCGCGTCGATAATCCGATCCGCCGCGGGACCGCAGGCGTGGAGCGCCACCGCCGCGTCGGGGCGATCGGGCCACAGCGCGGGATCCCCGACGTCTCCCTCGCGGATCCGCACCTCGGCTCGCCGCACGAGGCGCTCCGCCGCCGCGTGGCACGCGCCCACCCTGCCCTCGTCGCGCTCGATCACGACGAGGCGCTCGAAGCCGAGCAGCTCCGCGGCGACGAGCCCGACCGGCGCCTTGCCCGCGGCCGCGTCGACGAGGAGCCCGCCTTTGCGCACGCGGCCGAGCTCGGCGAACATCGCGCGCACCTCGACGCACTTCTTCTCGTCCTCCGTCCGGAGCCCGCAGCCCTCGGCGCCGATGAACAGCCTTTGCAGCGCGTCGCGGATCTCCTCGAGCGTCGGGACGGCTGAGCGGCTCACGGCGACTCCGCCTCGCCGTTCTTGGATCCGCCGTGGCGCGGCCGGCATTCGACCGCGTCCGGACGCCTCGTCGGCCTGCGCCAGATCGCGCGGGGCAGCGGCGACATGTGCCCGTCGCGGTGGCGCACGCCCGGCCGGAACAGCGGGAGCGGATCACACACCAGCCCGCCGTACAACATCTCGAAGTGGACGTGCGGCCCGCGGCTGATGCCGGTGGAGCCGACCTCGGCGATCACGTCGCCGCGCGCGACGAGCTGGCCGGCGGCGACCTTGAGCTTCGAGTTGTGCCCGTAGAGCGTCACGACCCCGCCGGAGTGGACGATCATGACGAGGTTGCCGTACCCCTTCACGCCGTCGTCCGCGTAGCCGACGATCCCGTCCGCGGCGGCCCGGACGTTCCAGCCGGTCTGGCCCGCGATGTCGACCGCGAGGTGCCGGCCGTTCTCGCCCGAGCCGAAGCCGCGCACGAACCATCCCTTGGCCACCGGCCAGCGCAGCGTCCCCGGGAGCCGGTCCTTGCCCCCGCCCGCCGCGCTCGCCCACCGCGCCTCGGGCTCCCCGCGGAGCAGCGCGCTCGCCGCGACCCTCGTGCCGAGCCCCAGCCGTTCGGCGCGCGCACGGGCTCGCTGGTGCCCGGCCGGCTCGGGCTTGCCGGCCGCGAGCGCCGCGCTCGCGCCGACGGCGAGCGCCGAGACCAGGATCACGAGCAGGAGGGAACGGAGCCGCATGGGCGGACTATACCACTTTTTGACGGTGTGAACTTTGGTAGTATAATGTGGGATATGTACGGAGGTTTCCATGTGCCCCAACAATAGACGGAACGGAGACAGAAAAGCTGCAGGGATGCCGATTTGCGAGATCGTAGGGGACACGCTCGAGCGCATGCTCGACAACTTCTAGGGAGCCTTCGCCTCTATCGCCCGGCAGATCGCCTCGCGCGTCTCGTCGAAGCCCGTGACGTCCACGGATCGCACGAAGCTCCACGCTCCGCCCTTGTGCTCGAGCACGGCCACGAGCCGCGCCGCCCTGTCGACGAGCGCGATCGCCTCTCCGTCGCCCTCCCCGTAGCGCGCGCCGACCTCGAGGATCACGACGTCGCGCTGGACCGCCGCCGGGCCGCTCGCGACGAGCTGCGGGTTCGCGACGGACGACCGGAGGACGAGGTGCCGAGTCCTGCCGCCGTCCTCGTACGGCAGCCGCCTCTCGACCCGCTTCTCGCCGAGCCAGATCTTGCGCGCGCCGTCCTCGCCCTCAAGCTCCGCGACGTTCGCCTTGAGCACGTCGCCCGCCCACAGCCCCTGCGCCACGCGGGTGGCGACGAACCGCGGCGCACGGAGCAGCCCCTCGAACGCGGCGGCGAAGATCCGCTCCATCTCCGGCCCCGAGAGCGCGCGATCCGGCGCCGGCCCGACGCACGCCCTCTCGCCGGCGGACGCCGCGGCGGACTTGCCCTCCGCGTCCCAGCGCGCGATCGCGTCCCCGAGCCCGGACGACGGCCCGCCCGTCGCCAGAGGATCCTCGACGCCCGCGTCGAGGAGCGGCGGCGACGAGAGATCCATGGCGTCCGGCGTCGCCCCGCAGGCCAGCGCGAGGACGGCCGCAGCGCACACCGCCGCGAGGCGCGCGCTCACTTCGCCTTCCCCACCGACCGCCAGCCGGTCGGACGCGTGGCGAGCCGCACGTTCTTGCGCAGCTCCGACACCGGCTCCACGACGTAGAAGACGTCCGGGTCGATGCCGCGCGCCGTTCCTATCAGGCCGGGCACCTTGCGCCGCTGACAGGTCGTGAGCAGCATCCGCACCGGTCCGTCGCGCCCCTCGCCCGTGAACACCGTCACCGCCTGGCCGCGCTCCCGGATCGCGGCGGCGATCTCCTCGCCGTGGGTCTGGGAGATGATCTGGAGCATCTGCACGCCGATCGCCAGCCGCCGCTCGATGACGATCCCGACGCCGTTGCCGGCGGCGAACCCCGCCGCGTACGCGACGAGCAGCACCGGGTTCTCGCTCACGCCGCCTATCACCTGCGCGACGACGGTGATCCACGTGAGCACCTCGAAGAAGCCGAGGAGCACCGCGGTCGCGATCCGCCCGTGGATGAGCGAGATCGTCCGCACCGTGCCGAGCGACACGTCGACTATCCGCAGCGCGAAGATCAGCGCGGCCGCGACCGCCAAGTTCCCCTGGAAGATGTCCTCCATCCAGACCTCACATGCCGGCCACGAGCCACGCGGCCCCGACCGCGAGCGCGACGATCGCGTCGACGCCCTTGATGATGACGAAGTGCCGCCGCGAGTGGGCGAGCATCGGCACCATGCCGTGCCCGTCCTGGACGATGCAGTTCGCGAGCAGGATCCCGAACGGCAGCGCGCCCTCGGCGAACAGGGTGACGAAGACGAGGTGCGGCCCGGACTGCGGGATGAGGCCTATCGCCACAGCGGCGACGAGCACCATGTACTTGTTGCCCGCGACGGCCGACTCGAGATCGATGAAGTGCTGCAGCACGGCGATCGCCCCGAGCGCGCCGACGGTCCACAGGAAGATGCGCGGGACGTGCGTCTTCAGCACGTGGTGCCAGAGGTGCTCCTCGAGGAAGTGGTCCGACACCGTGACGAGGATGAGGAGGCCCACGACCGACAGCGTGACGAGCGTCACCCACTCGAATCCGACGCCGCCGTCGCCGTGGCCACCGCCGTGCCCGCCCCCGTGCTCGCCCACGAGGTCGCCGGTCCCGAGCAGATCCAACTGGCCCGCCACGAGGAAGAGCACGAACAGGAGGACGCTGACGCTCAGGATCGCGCGGATCGGGGTCGGGTGCAGCCACTGGTCGCGCAGCCGGCCCCCGAGCGACCGGGAGTCCGCCACCTCGTGCTCGTGCATGTGGAAGTCGCAGTCCGGCCCGTCGGCGCTCGCCGGCCTTCGCGCCGCGAGCCGCGCGGCGACGGCGTCCACCGCGTAGCCGACCAGGACCCCGAGGACGAACAGGCCGGCGAACGTGGCGAGCGCGCGCTCCGGGAACAGCGCGATCATGACGAACGCCTCGTCCCCGCAGGTGGCGATCATGCACGCCACGACCGCGCCCACCGACACGCGCTTGTGCGAGAACAGGCTGACGACCGCGAACGCGCCGACGCACCCCGGCGTCGCGCCGAGGAAGCCGCACAGCAGGTACTGCGCGAAGCGGCCCGTCGAGAGGCGCTGCATCCACGCGCCGCGGGAGACGACGTTGAAGTGCTCGATGACGAGGAGCGTCATCACCACGAACGCGGTGATGGTCAAGGACTCCTCGAGAACCTCCCACGCCTCGGCGATCATCTCAGTCCAGCTCCAGGTAGGCGAGCAGTATAGTCTTCCTGCCGAACGCGGGGAACTGGACGTCCACCTTGATCTTGTCGCCGGGGTGCACCGACACGACCGTGCCCACGCCGAACCGCGGGTGGCGCACCGTGAGCCCCGGCGCCACGGGCGCCGCCGGCTCGGACTGATCGAGGCTCCTGTCGATCCAGACCTCCCTCCGGCCGCCCGCCGCCGGCCGCGCGGCGGAAGGGCTCGGCCGCGCGGGCCTCGCGGCGCCGGAGAAGGGTGTCACCTCGGGCCGCCGCGGCGACAGATCGACGACGATCTCCGGCGGGATCTCGGCGAAGAAGCGCGACGGCGGGTTCGTGCGGCTGCCGCCGAACAGGCGCCGCGTCACGGCGCGCGTCAGGAAGAGCCGACGGCGCGCCCGGGTCATCGCGACGTAGCCGAGCCGCCGCTCCTCGGCCGCCGCGTCCTCGCCGTCGCCCGGCGCCCCGAAGGCTTCGTCGGCGCGACGGAACGGGAACAGCCCCTCCTCGAGCCCCGTCACGAACACGACGTCGAACTCGAGCCCCTTGGCGGCGTGCACGGTCATGAGCGTCGCCTCCTCGCCGTCGAACCGCGCCGCGTCCACGTCGGTCTGGAGCGCGACGAGCTCGAGGAAGGTCGCCAGCGTGGGGCTCTCCGCCTCGGCCTCGAAGTCCTCGATCGAGCCGAGGAGCTCCTGCACGTTCTCCATCCGCGCGTCGGCCTCGGCGTTGTCCTTCGCCTCGAGCCGCCCGACGTACTCGGTCTCGGCGACGATCCGCCGGGCGAGCCGCGCGGGCCCCGCCTCGGCGTCGGCCCGCCACGCGTCCACCGTCGCCCGGAACGCCGCGAGCCGCGCGAGCGCCGCGCCCCCGAGCTCCGCCGCCGCCGGGTGCGCGATCGCCTCGTACATCGAGATCCCGTGGCCCGCCGCGATCGCCGTGAGCCGGTCGAGGGTCGTCTTGCCGATCCCGCGCGGCGGCGTGTTCACGATCCGCACGAACGCCGCGTGATCCGCCGGGTTCTGCACGAGCCGCATGTACGCGAGGACGTCCTTCACCTCGGCGCGCTCGTAGAAGCGCATGCCGCCGACGACGCGGTGCGGGATGGACATCGTGCGGAAGACCTCCTCGAAGACGCGGGACTGGGCGTTCGTGCGGTAGAACACCGCCTGCTCGCGCAGGGGGAAGCCGTCTTGGACGAGCTCCTTCAGGGCCCGCGCGACGAGCCGCGCCTCCTCGCGCTCGTCCGGCGCCTCGATGACGCCGATCTTCTCGCCCTCGTCGTTCGAGGTCCACAGCTCCTTCGGCCGGCGGCCGGCCAGGCGGCTCACGACGCCGTGCGCCGCCTTGAGCACGTTTCCCGTCGAGCGGTAGTTGCGATCGAGCGTCACGGTGCGGGCCCCGGGGAAGAACCGCTCGAAGTCGAGGATGTTGCCCACGTCCGCGCCGCGCCACGAGTAGATCGACTGATCGTCGTCGCCGACCACGCAGACGTTCCCGTGCGGCGTGAGGAGCCGCACGAGCTCGAGCTGGACGCGGTTCGTGTCCTGGAACTCGTCGACGTGCACGTAGTCGTGCAGCCCCGCGATCTCCGCCGCGAGGCGCTCGTCCGCGCGCATGCCGACCACGATCCTGTAGAGGAGATCGCCGAAGTCGAGCGCGTTCGCGTCGCGCATCCGCCGCTCGTAGAGGTCGTAGATCTTCTTCACCCGCGCGCGGTAGAAGTCGCCCTCCGGGTAGTCGGCCGGCCCGACGAGCTCTCGCTTCGCGCGGTTGATCTCGTGCTGCAGGGCGCGCGGCGGGAACTGCTTCTCGCCGAGCGCGAGCTCCTTGAGGACCCGCACGAGCATCGCCTTCTGATCCTGGTCGTCGTAGATCGTGAACCGCGGATCGACGCCGAACCGCTCGCCGTACCGCCGGAGGAGCTTGGCGCAGGAGGCGTGGAAGGTTGCGACCCAGCAGCCCGCGCCCCCGTCGATGAGCGTCTCGACTCGGTGGCGCATCTCGCCCGCGGCCTTGTTCGTGAACGTGACGGCCATGATGCGCCGCGCTTGCACGCCGTGGTTCGCGACGAGGTTCGCGATGCGGTAGGTGATGACGCGCGTCTTGCCCGAGCCCGCGCCCGCGATCACGAGCAGCGGCCCTCGCACCGTGCTCACCGCCTCGGCCTGTCGCTCGTTCAGCTCGCTCGCGAAGTCCCGCATGCGGGCAGCACCTTAGCGACGAAGGAACGATGGAGCAAGTGGGACAGAGGAAGTAGGACTACTAAGACAGGTGGGACAAGTGGGATTGCGGGGTCCCACCTGTTCTAATTCTTCGTGATCTTGACGATGAGGTAGTCGACCTGGCCGCACTTCTCGAGCTTGATCTCGCCCATTCCCTGGACGCCGAGCGGCTTGGTCTTGCACTCGCCTATCAGGTCCGGGTTCACCGCGTCCTTGTCCCACACCATGAAGTTGATGAAGTCCGTGTCCTTGAGCGTGAGCCCGCCGCTCTCGTTCCACACCGGGTAGTAGTTCTCCTTCTTCACGCTCGTCGTGATGAAGGGAGCCTGGGACAGGTAGCCGTTGAACCACGCCTCGACGTACGCGTCGACGTCCTTGCCGTCCACTGCGGCCGCGGCGCCCGCGAGCGCGCCGAGGATGCCGCCGCTGCCCTGCTTCGGCGCCGCGTCCCACTCCTTGCCGTCCTTCTTGGTCTTCTGGATCTGCGCCTTGACGATCTCGACCGTGTACTGCGCCTTGGGCACGTTCACCTCGGCCTTGCCGCCGCCCGTCGTTCCGCCGCCGGTCGTGCCGCCGCCCGCCGCGTCCTTGGCCTTGACCCCGATCTCGAGCGAGTACACGAGGCCGAAGCCGTCCTCGGCACCGAAGATGACCGCCTTGCCGCCGCCGGAATTGGCGCGCTGCACGAGCGGCACCTCGACGCGGCCGATCTCCTCGTCGCCGTCGTCGTCCGCGTCCCAGAGGCTGATGGCGCACACGTCGCGCTCGTCGAGGCTCATCGTCTTGTTCTCGTAGGTCCACGTGGGCGCGATCTTGTTCTTCGCCGCGCCCTTGTTCGTCACGTGGCCCTGGCCGTGGCCGCACCGAATGTGCACGAACACGTCGGGCAGCGCGTCGGTGCCGCCGGCTACGCCGACCGCCATCTGCAGCACCTTGGCGGGCGTGTCGAACGCGCCCTGCGACGTGGGCGGCAGCGCGCCGAGCTGGCCGACGGCCGTGCCGATCGCCGTCTGGGCCTTGCCGTCGCACTCGTCCCAGCACTCGCCGGTGCCCTTGGCCGGCAGGACCTGCGCCTTGCGGATGGAGATGAGGTAGTCCTTCGTCGACCTTCCGCTGAAGTCGTTCGCCGGCGCCGGCGGGAAAACGGCCGGCCCCTTGGCGGGCGTCTCCGAGCCGGTGTCCGCGGGCTCGGAGCCGGTGTCCGCGGGCTCGGAGCCGGTGTCCGCGGGCTCGGAGCCGGTGTCCTCGCCGCTCGTATCGCCGGCGATCTCCTCTTCGTCGCCCGCGTCGACGCCCGCGTCCGCGTCCGCGGCCGTCTTGTGCTTCGGCTTCTTGCTCCCGCAGCCGGGGGCCGCGAGCGCCAGGGCCAGCAGCGCGATCAATGATGCGAAGACGAAAAATCCTAGACGTTTCATAGCCACCTCGTTCTCCCGTTTGGGTTTGCCGCTCAATTTATATGAGCACACGGCACGACGTGCAAGCGCGGAAGGAAACGGAGGGTCACACCCCCGCCAAGGAGTCCGCGCCCCCGTCCGGGACCCCGCCGTCGCCAGCCCCGCAGTCGGTCTCCCACGGACACGTCGGGCACTCGCACTCGCCCGGGAAGAAGCTGTAGAAGCACGAGTCCTCGACGTTGCAGCACTCGTCGATCTCGAGGTCGACGCCTTCGCACGGCGTCAGCGGGGTCTCGGTGCCCGTGTCGGAGTCGGATCCCGTGTCCTCGCCAGCGTCGCCCCCCTTGGCGAAGTCGTCGAGGAACAGGCCGCACGCGGAGCACGAGAGCGCGGCGACGGCGATCGACAGGGCGAACGCGCGCATCCTCAGAACCTCCATGCCAGGGTCGCGCCCGCGGCGTCCGGGCCGAGCGACGGAGCGAACGCGACGGCGTCCGCCTTGGCCTTCGCGGGCCGCGCGAACACGGCCAGGATGAGAACACCGACCGCGGACGCCGCCACGCCGCCGGCGACGAGTATCGTGGACGTCACGGCCAGGCGATCGCGCGTGTCGATGTCCGCGTGGTACGCCGGAGAACAGGAGCCGCCGTCGCACGCTCCCTGCAGCTCCTTGTTCAGGTGGATCGCGACCCCGCCCGTGACACCGCCGCCGACGAGCAGGGCGACGCCGGCGCCGAGGGTCCACCACCCGTGGACCGCGAGCTTCGCCTTGTCCAGCTCCTTCTTGGCGGCCGCCGCCTTGATCTTGGTCAGGAACTGCGCCCGGCACAGGACCTTGCACTCCTTGTAGCTGGTTGCGGCGGCGCAGAGGGGGAGCCCCTTCTTCACGGGCGGCTCCGAGACCGCGACCACCTCGGCGTCGGTCGGTGCGGCCTCCTCCGCTGAGGCGGCGGGCGGCGCAGTCGCGGCCTCCTCCTCCTGGCAGAACGCCGGCGCCGCTCGGAGAACGGCCGCCGCGACGATCGCTACGGGCCAGGTTCTTGCGTCGAGAGCCACTCGGACCTCCACTCGCCGTGTCCTCGAGCATAGCGCGGTCGGCGGCCCGGACACAACGGGCATTGCGGGCGTCACCCGCGCTCGCCGGGTTCCTTCCAATCCGTCGTGTACGCGATCCCTGCCGGGATCATGCACAGGAACCGGCACTCGACCGCGCCCCGGTTCTCGTACCAGTGCGCGCAGCCGGGCGGGATGTAGATGAAGTGCCCGGCGCCGACGGTACGCGCGGCGCCGTCGAGCGAGATCGTGAGCTCTCCCGCGAGCACGAGCTGCAGGTGCTCGATCTCGGGGTGGCCGTGCTCTGGGATGCGCCCGCCGGGCTCCAGCGTGAACTCTCGCATGTGGAACCGCGGCATGCCGTCGTCGGGGCCGAGCAGGACGCGAATCCGGGCGCCCCGGGATCTCTGGACCTCCCGTGCGGTGACCGCGCGCGTCTCCCCGATGATGGGCGTCGACAAATTTACTGTATTTACGGTCATTTAATACCTGCTATTCCATGTTGTACTTCAACTTCAATCCGTTCGATCCCGGCGTTCCAGGCCCCCCGCCCAATCCCCCGCCCAATCCGCCGCCGCCCAATCCCGGACCGAGCTTCAGCCCGTCCGAGCCGAGCAGCGACGGGCCGGCCTTCTTGTCCATGTTGAGCTCGAGCTCGCCCGCGAGACCGCCGCCCCCGCCGCCGGCCCCGGCGTCCGCCGCGCCGTCGTCATCGCTCGCGTCCTCTCTGGAGTAGCCGAACATCTGCTCGATGACCGCCGCGACCTCCTTCGAATCGGAGAGGGCGAGCGCCCTGTCGAGCGTGGCGCGCATCTCGTCGAAGCGGGCGGTCGCCGCGTAGATCTGGGCGAGCCGCACGAGCGACTCGAGGTCCTCGCCCCCGAGCCGCACCGCCTGCTGCCCCTTGGCGATCGCCTGGTCGCCGTCGTGCTTCGCCGCGTAGTAGCCGGCCCACCCGAACGCCACCTCCGGCGAGTCGGGGGCCAGCCGCTCGGCCGTCCCGAGCTCGCTCTCCGCGGCCTCGAGCTCGCCGCGCATCAAGTACACGCCCGAGAGGAACACGCGCGCCCGCACGTAGTCGGGCATCTTGGACAGCGCCGCCTCGAGCTCGCTCTTGGCGCGATCCCCCATCGGCTGGACCGCCAGCAGCACCTCGGCGAGGTTGACCCGGGAGACCGGATCGTCGCGCCGCTTGATCGCCTTCTCGAACTCCGCGATCGCCTCCTCGCCCGCGCCGCTCGCCAGGAAGATCAGGCCGCGGCCGCTGCGGAAGAGCGCGCAGCCGGGATCGAGCTTGATGGCGAGATCGTTCAGCACGAGCGCCTCGGAGGTCTTTCGCGCCGTCAGCCGCGCGAGCGACTTGTGGGCGTAGAACGGCCCGACGGCCGCCTCGTCGCCGAGCACGAGGAGATCGGCCCGTGCGGCCTTCCCGGTCCGCAGCTCGAACGGATCGAACAGTGGCGGCGGCTCCTTCGGGGTCCCCCTGCCGAGCGTCACGCCGTACCGGCCGAGCTTGCCCGCCTGATCCGCCGGCGCCTTGCGACCCTCGAACGAGAAGATCTGGGCCAGGTGCGCGTCGACCTCGACCGCGCGCGCCGCGGCGAGGAGGAGGCACGCGAGCTCGTAGCTCGTCGCCTGGTACGGCTTCTCCTGCGCCCCCTCGAGCGCGGCGAGCAGCGCGTCCGCGGTCATCGGATCCTCGATGCGCGGCGTCCGCTGCTGGTGCTGGGTCCACCTGCCCTGCTTCTTCATGTCGGCCAGGGCGGAGACGAGCGCCTCGAGCGCCTCGGCGTCGTCGCGGCCGTCGACAGCCCTCTCGGCGAACGCACGGATCCGCGCGGTGATCTCGAACGGCAGCACGACGTCGGCCTCCGGCACGCCGGCGCGGACCATCGCGGCGCGCAGGAGATCGCCCTCGAGCGGCTGCGCCCCGTCGCCGTCCCCCATCCCCGAGATGTACGGGTACGTGAGGTACGCGCCGACGCCGAGCGCGACGATGATCGCCGCGATCAGCCAGCGATACCGCCGCCGCTTCTCCGGCGCGGGCGCCTTGGGCTCCCTGGCCGCGACCGGCTCGATCTCGTGGATCCCGAGGCACCGGGGACAGCGTGGCTTGTCCGCGCCCTCGTGCTCGAAAACATGATCGCAACTGACACATCTGTATTTCATTTCATTGACCTCGCCACCGGGTTTACGGGACCCCACCCGCACAAGTCAACGCCTGAACCTCCCGGCTATTTCGAAGCGCCCGATTCCGTAGCCCTTGACGCGGCGCGCCCGCAGCGGATAACTCGTCGAATCGTGACCGCGCGCACCGAATCGACCTGCCCGCGCTGCGGCGCCGCGGTGGACCCGCTGCGCGCCGGCGCCGTGAGCATCGTCGGCGGGCGCATCATCCACTTCTGCTCTCCCGAGTGCCGCTCGATCCACCTGAACCGCCCCGATCCGTCCGAGCCGGCGATCGCGGTGGAGCCGCCGGCGGTCGCGTCCGAGGAACATCGCCCCGAACCGGGCGCGGAGGCGCCGCCGCAGCTCGAGGGGGAGCCGTTCGCGCCCACGATCGCGGAGGACCTCCTGGCCCCGCGGCGCGGCCCCTTGAACCTCCTCGCGAGCCACCTCGCGCCTCTCGCGATCGAGGCGGCGGTCCTCTGCGGGCTCGCCGCGGCCGCAGCGCTCGTGCCGCCGGCGCTGCGCGGCCTCCTCGCCGCGGGCATCGCGGCCGTCGGCGTCGTCGCGAGCGCCGTCCTCGGCGTCCTGCGGGCGCGCCGTCAGGGTCTCTACCGTGTCGCCGAGTCGATCGCGCCGCACGTCGCGGCGGCGCTCCTGCTGACCGCCTCCGTCGCCGGCTCCGGCTCCCGATACCCGCTCCTGTGCGCCCTCGCGGTGCTGATCGCCGAGCGCGTCGGTCGCGCCGTCGAGATCGTCGGCCGCCGGCGCTCGGGGGTTCTCGAGGTGGCGGCTGGCGCGCGCCTCGGGCTCGTCGCCGACGAGTGGCGCGACAACTCCTCCACCGCGGCGCTCCTCAGGCGGGCGGCGCTCGTCCTCGGGTGGGCGCGGTTCCCGTTCGCCGCGGCGCTCGCGCTCGCGCTCCGCGCCGCGGGCCTCCTTTCGGCGGAGGACGCGCTCGCCGCCGGGGCGGTCGCCCTGATCGCCTTGAACACGCGGGCTCTCCGGCTCGCGACCGGCGACGTCCACCTGGCCGTCGCCCTCGCCGCGTCGCGGAACGGGATCGCCGTGCGGGACGCGAACGCGGTCGAGCGCATCGGCGCGTCGCGCATCGCGATGTTCATGGCGCGGCGCACTCTCTTGGCGAAGGAGCTCCGGGTCGTCGACTGGCGCGTCGTCCCCGGGCTCGACGCGAGCTCGGTGGCCGCGCACCTCGCGGCGCTCGAATCGAAGATCGCGGGGCGCTTCGCCGAGCCGATCGCGTCGTTCGCGTCCGGCCGCGCGTCGCAGCCGCTCCCCTCGGTCGATCGCGCGGAGCTGATCCCCGGCGCCGGCGCCGTCGGGGCCGCGGCCGGCGGGGAGGTGCTCTGCGGCACGCGCCGCCTCCTCCTCGACCGGTGCGTCTCGACCGCGGAGCACGAGCCCTGGGCGTCGGAGGTCGAGGCCTCGGGGAGGCGCGCCTTCTTCGTGGGGATGGGGGGCCGCGTGGCCGCTACGTTCGCGATCGAGGAGGAGCCCCTGCCGGTCGCCGGCGAGGTCGTGCGCAGCCTCGCGCTCCAGGGGCTCGAGCCGGCGATGGCGAGCTCGGCCGAGGTGGACGCCGCACGGGCGCTCGGCGCCCGCCTGGGGATCGAGCGGGTGCACTTCGAGGTGAGCGAGGCGCGGATAGGCTCGGTCCTCACGGACGTCGCGTCGGCCGGCGACACCGCGATCCTGCTCGGGCACGGGCCGGCGTTCGAGGAGGCCCTGCGCACCGCGACGGCGGCCATCGCGCTCGGCGGCACCGGCCCCACGCTGGCGGACGCCGACATGGGAGACCGCGGGCTCGACGCGGTGCCGGCCGTCATCGCCGCGGCGCGGAGCGCGCGCGCCAGCATCCGCTGGAACGTCATCGGGCTGTCGGCAGCCCTCGGCGCGGGCGTCGGCCTCTCCGCCACCTGGCCGACCCCGGGCGCGGCGGTCGTCGCGGCGGCCATCGGCGCCGCCGCCGGCGCGGCGTGCACCGTCAACCGGCCGTACCCGCTGCTCGGGCGATGGGCGCGCGCGATCGCGCGGCGCCTCGACAGGATCTCCCGCGCCCTCGGAGCGAAGCGCCGGTAGCCCGGCGCGCGTTACGGTGTCTGCTGGAAGGGCTTGGACGCCCGGAAGATCGAGCTCTTTCGATCGAGATCTCCGCTCCCGCCGCCGCCGAGCCTCGCGCCGCCCTCGCCGGCGCTCCACACGCACCGGCCGTCCGCCTCGGTCGGCGACTCGGCGTCGGCGAAGCCGAGCCACTTCGCCGCGTCGACACAGGAGAGCTCGGAGGGAACCTGCTGCTCGAGCTCCACCGCGACGTCCGCGTCCCCGTAGCGGATCCGCAGGTTGGCGGTGTAGCGCGTCCAGCCCTCCTTCGCCTCCTTGCGCATCGCGGCCCTCTCCTCTTTCGACTCGGGCTTCACGGGGGACACGAGGGTCTCGATGTCCGCCCGGCTCTTTCCGAGCAGCTGCGCGATCGGCATGGAGGGTATCGCGCCCCAGGGAAGCGCGAGCGAGAGCGTACCCATGCCCGGGCCGTCCGGCGAGGCGTCCGCCGTGTCCCGCGCGCCAGCGTCGGCGCCGTCCTCCGCCGCGGGGAGCGGGCGCAGATCCACGTCCTGCGCCTCGGAGGCCTCATGGTACTCGGGCGGCGGTCGCATCCCGCACGACGTCGCCCAGACGACGGCGGCAGCGCAGAGGATGACGTCGGCGCGCCCCGAAAAACTGGAAATCATCTTGAAGCTCCTCCTCGCGGATCGCCCGCCGATCCGCGCCCGAACATACCCCAATCGACGCGAAATGCCATGGGCCATTCAACGGC
>JALNZK010000052.1 GCA_023229365.1 Pseudomonadota bacterium
AGATCCGAAGAACCTTGAGGCTCAACGCGTGATCCCAAGCCAGCCTGTAGCGCAGCGCGAACGGCACGCTGAGCACCCACTGCCGCACGGGCACGAGCGGAAACACCGAATCGACGAGGTGCGCGGCAAGCTCCGCCATTCGCCGTCCCGCGCAGCTCGGGCACGACGTGCGGCGCTTGCACGAGAAAGGAATGAGTCTTTCCTTCCCGCACTTCTCGCACTTCAGCCGCGCAAAACCACCCGAGAGCGAGCCGCACGACAGGAACTTCCGCAGCTCGTCCACGACGAAGTCCGGGACGCCCTCCCCGTCCTCTGACCCGCCGCGTGCCTCGCGGAGAAACTCCTCGAGGTTTTCCCGAACGACCTTGTGCAGCACCGTCGCTTCGGGCGTACGCGGACGATACCCGGGGCTCGCCGGACGAAATGACGAACCGAGCGACCAGGAGGGTTCTCTCCGTCGGGCAGCGTTCTCCACGCGGCCGCGGAAACCACGATCCGTGCCGATGGCGGAAAACCAGGAAGGACGCGGCTATTGGAGATTAGGCGACTCGAACGCCCGGCGGAGACGCCGGCGGATGGCGGCGGGCGCCGCTCTAGCACCGCTGTCCCGAAGTTCGGCCCGCAATAGCCCGGCGCTTTCCCCGCTGCCCTGATAAGCGAGCGAAGGGGGCGGCAGAACGGATCATCCAGACAGGCCGTGCCTTTCGAGACGCCTCGAATGGACATCGGTTCCTCAAGAACACGGCCCCGACCATGCAGAAGAGAACCGGAACGGCTTTCGGAGCGGTAGTGTCAATCAATCCCTAAACGGCGAGATCTCGCGGAGCCGCGCGATGAGGGGCGGCATCACCTCGAGCACGCGGTCGACGTCCGCGTCGGTGTTGTACCGGCCGAGGGAGAACCGCACCGAGCCGTGCGCGAAGTTGAACGGCACGCCCATGGCGCGCAGGACGTGCGACGGCTCCAGCGTGCCGGAGGTGCACGCCGAGCCGGACGACGCGCAGATCCCCTCCTGGTTCAGCATGAGCAGGATCGCCTCGCCCTCGACGTTCTTGAAGCTCACGTTGGACGTGCCCGGCAGCCGCTGCTCCTTGTGCCCGTTGAGCCGCGTCCCCGGGATCTTGAGCAGCTCTGCCTCGAGCCGGTCGCGCAGGGCGCGGACCCGGGTCCGCTCGTCGCACACGTGCTCGGCCGCGATCTCCGCCGCCTTGCCGAGCGCCGCGATCCCGGGCACGTTCTCGGTGCCGCCGCGCCGCCCGCGCTCCTGGTGCCCGCCGAGCAGGAACGGCCGGAACCGCTGGCCGCGCCGGATGTAGAGCGCGCCGATCCCCTTGGGCGCGTTCAGCTTGTGGCCCGAGAGCGCGAGGAGATCGATGTCGCTGTCGGCGAGCCGGATCGGGATCTTCCCGACCGCCTGCACGGCGTCGGTGTGGAACAGCGCGTCGTGCTCGTGCGCGATGCGGGCGATCTCCTCGAACGGGAAGATCACGCCGGTCTCGTTGTTCGCGGCCATGACCGAGACGAGCGCGACCTCGGCGTCCATCTTCTCCCGCAGGAGGTCGAGATCGAGCAGCCCGTCGCGATCCACGGGGAGGTAGGTGACGTCGAAGCCCTCGCGCTCGAGCTGGCGCGCCACGTTGAGCACCGCGGGGTGCTCGACGCGCGTCGTCAGCACGCGCTTGCGCCCCTTGCGGGACAGGAGCGCCGACCGGATCGCGGTGTTGTCCGACTCGGTGCCGCAGCTCGTGAACAGGATCTCCGACGCCTGCTCGGCGCCGAGGCACGCCGCGACCTTCTCCCGCGCGTCCTCGATCACCTTGCCCACCGAGCCGCCGAAGTCGTGCATGCTCGACGGGTTGCCATACCTCTCGGTGAAGAACGGCATCATCGCCTCGACGACCTCGGGGGCCACCTGCGTCGTCGCGTTGTTGTCCAGGTACACCGTGCGCATCGGCTACTCCTCCAGCACTTCGAGGGAGATGTTCGGATCGACGATCTCGCGCAGCTTGTCCTCGATCCAGCCGGTCGTCAGCCCGGCCGCGCGGCAGCCTGAGCAGTGCCCGACCATGCGGATCGTCACGCGGTGGCCGTCGATGTCGACGAGGTCGAGATCGCCGGAGTCCTTCTGGAGGATCGGCCGCACTTCGTTGTCGAGCACCTCCTGGATGAGGTTGATCCGCTCGAGGTTCGTGCGCAAGCGCTTGCGCGCGGGCTGGACCGCCGCCTCTTCCGCGGCCTTCTTGCCGAGCTCGTCCTCGAGGATCTCCTCGATCTGCGCGGTGCACGAGCCGCAGCCGCCGCCGGCCTTGGTGTAGTTCGTCACGTCCTCGACGGTCCGCAGGTTGTCCTCGCGGATCACGCGGCGGATCTTGCCCTCGGCGATCCCGAAGCAGTTGCAGACGATCCGCCCCTCGTCCTTCTCCTCCTCGGCCTTCGCCTTGACGCCGCGGTAATCGTTGATCGCGGCCTCGAGCGCCTCGCGGCCCATCACCGAGCAGTGCATCTTCTCGGCCGGCAGCCCGCCGAGCGCCGCCGCGATGTCCTGGTTGGTGATGGAGAGCGCCTCGTCGAGCGTCTTTCCCTTCACCATCTCGGTCAGCATGGACGACGACGCGATCGCGCTCCCGCAGCCGAAGGTCTGAAACTTCGCGTCGGTGATCCGGTCCGTCGCCCCGTCGACCTTGATAGTCAGGCTGAGCGCGTCACCGCAGGCGATCGAGCCGACCTGTCCGGCTCCGTCCGGGGCCTCGATCTTCCCGACGTTGCGCGGCGAGAAGAAGTGCTGCTTGACCAGATCCGTGTAGTCCCACGCCATCGAACGCCTCCTCGCCTCGCCCCCCGGAGGGGTACCCGAGAACCGTTTAACCACTCCGGCGGCGGGTGCCACCGCCGGGGCCGATAAAGATTACTTAAAAGTGGATTTTTGTGAAGGGGGGCGCGCTCAGGAGCGTTTCACCCGCTTGGCGACCGCCTGGTAGTAGTCCCACAGGCGCGGCAGCCCCCACTTGTCGAAGCGCTCCTTGAGCCCCGTGTCCTTCTCGCGCTTGAGCAGCTTGAGCAGGTCGTCGGTCAGCTTGGCGCGCGACGAGAAACGCTCCTTGACCTCCCCGGCGACGTCGATCAGCTTGAGCAGCTTCCCGTTCGCGACGTGGGCGAGCCCCTTGTCTACGTTCAGCCGATCCAGGAACAGGTCGCCCTTGTCGAACAGCGCCTTGAGCTCCTTGACCAGGTTCTCCTTGGAGCCGAAGCGCTCCTTAATCTCGACGAGCGGTGTCTTCTTCATTTTCGCGTCCCTCTTTCCGCCCGCGCGGGCGGTCCCAAAGGCGAAATTCGATAGCACAGGCGCCCCTGGGGTGCAAGCGGAACGGCGGGACGCGCGGGGATGGACCCGATGGACGGAATGGACCCGATGGGCGAAAATGGAGAAGGAGAAACCACCTGATGGAGGGGAAGATGGCGCGACTGGGGATTGCGTGGGCGCTGCTGCTCGCGGCTGGCGGGTGCGGCGACGACGGCGGGCGCGGCGACGCGGGCACCGATGCGGACTCGGACGCGGACACCGATTCCGATTCCGACGTCGATACCGACGCGGACACGGACACCGATTCCGATACCGACACCGATGTCGATACCGACACCGACACCGACACCGATACCGATACCGACACGGACTCGGACTCGGACGTGTGCGGCGGCATCGCCGGCTTCGAGTGCGACGAGACGGACTGGTGCGACTTCGCCCCGAGCGAGTGCGGCGCCGGGGATCAGATGGGCACCTGCGAGCCGCGGCCCGACGGCTGCGCGGAGATCTACGCGCCGGTCTGCGCCTGCGACGGCGCGGTGTACGCGAACGAGTGCGAGGCGCAGGCCGCGGGGCTCGACGTGAACCAGCTCGACGGCTGCACGCCGCCCGGCGGCTTGTTCTCCTGCGGGCCGATCTTCTGCGACCCCGGCTCGACCGACTGCCGGCGCCAGGTGTCGGACATCTGGGGCGAGGACGACGGCTTCGCGTGCGTGGATCTGCCGACCGGCTGCCCCGACACCCCGACCTGCGGCTGCCTCTCTGGCGAGCCCTGCGGCGACCTGTGCGCGGGCACCGGGCTCACCGGCCTCACCCTCACCTGCCCCGGCGGCTGAGGCTCTCGGAGTCCGCTGTCCTCTTCGTTCAGCTGCGGGCGATCGCGCGCTTCGGCCCCGGGGTCTCGGCGTACTCCGGGCAGACGATCCGGTTCTTCGGGTCGACGAGCACGACCTTGGGGGCGTGGCGGGCGAGCTCGTCCGCGTCGTACCCGGCGAAGGTCGCGATGATGACGAGATCGCCGGGCCGGTTCTGGTGCGCCGCGGCGCCGTTGACGCACACGACGCCGGATCCGGACGTTCCCTCCAGCGCGTACGTCTCGATGCGCGAGCCGCGCGTGACGTTCCACACGCTGACCTGCTCGTACGGCAGGATGTCCGCCGCGCGCATCAGCTCCGCGTCGATGGTCACGCTGCCCTCGTAGTCGAGATCCGCGTGGGTCACGGTCGCCCGGTGGATTTTGGACTTGAACATGGTGCGGCGCATGCGCTCTCTCCTCGGCCCCGCCGCGTGCCGTTCCCGTCGTGGGATACAGCCGCCGGGCCAATCGCCCCCGCCGGTTGAAGCTATACCGCGGACGAATCGGGCGTGCAAGGGCCAGCGTCCGGTGGGAAAATGGCGGCGTGATCGCGATCGGCACGAGCGGGTTCGACTACGACGAATGGCGCGGCGCGTTCTACCCCGCGGATCTGCCCAAGGCCAAGTTCCTCGAGTTCTACGCGGACCACTTCAGGGCGCTCGAGCTCAACTTCTCGTACTACAGGATGCCGAACGCGAAGCAGCTCGACTCCATGCTGCGGCGCACCGGCGGCGCGGTGACGTTCGCGATCAAGGCGCACCGCTCCATGACCCACGAGCGCACGGCCGGCGAGGGCGATCTCGCCGCGTTCGTGGAGGCGCTCGCGCCGCTCAGGGAGGCGGGCGCGCTCGGCGCCGTCCTCGCGCAGTTCCCGCAGTCGTTCCACCAGACGGAGGAGAACCGCGGGTACCTCAAGCGGCTCGTCGACAAGGTCGGCCCGCCTTTCGTCGTCGAGCTCAGGCGCGCGGAATGGGCGTCGCCGCAGATCCTCGACTGGCTCGAGCGGATCGGTGCGGGCTTCTGCTGCGTGGACGAGCCCGAGCTGCCGGGGCTCATGCCGCCCTTCGCCGCGGCCACGGCGTCGCCCGGGTACGTCCGGTTCCACGGTCGCAACGCATCGAAATGGTACGTCCATGATCGCGCGGAGGAGCGGTACGACTACCGCTATGATGATCGCGAGCTCGCCGCGTGGGCGCCGAAGATCCTGGAGCTCGAGCGCAAGGCGGGCGACGTGCTCGTCTTCTTCAACAACCACTTCCAGGGCAAGGCGGTGGACGGGGCCAAGGCGCTCGAGCGGCTGCTCAACCGAACCGCCTCGGGTCCGCCTCGGCGAGCGCGGCCTTGAGCGCGGCGTGGCCGTCGAGCCGGCCGAGCGCGGCGCGGACGCGGCCGAACGAGACGTCCACGAACGGCAGGAACGACGGGTTTCCCCTCACGCGGTCGATGAACACGAAACGGCCGCCGTCCTTGAGCTTGCGCTGCACGGTCACGAGATCGAACTCGCGGGCGAGCGCCGCCGCGTCGAGGCCGCGCCTCTCGGCGTAGCGCGCGATGATCCGGCGCTGCAGCTCGAACGGCACGTCGACGTAGGAGTCGTTCAGGAGCGCGACGAGATCGTACACTCGCGGGCCTTCGAGCGCGTCCTGGAAGTCGATGACGACGAGGCTCGAGGGGTGCGCGGCGTCGCCCGTGACCATGAGGTTGCGCGACTGGTAGTCGCGGTGCACGAACCCGCGCGGCAGCTCCGCGATCTCGGCCGCGAGCGCGTCGAACGCCGCGTCGAGGCGGGCGCGCCTCCCGGGATCGAGCGGCCCGAGGAGCGCCTCGGCGCCCCACTCGCGGTAGTGATCGAGCTCCCACCGCAGGAGCGCGACGTCGAACTCGCGGCGCGCGGCCTCGCACCCCGCCGGGACCGGCCACATCGCGTCGTGCAGCGTCGCGAGCAGATCGACCGCCGCCCCGTACCACGCCTCCATGCCGTTCGGGCCGACCGCCTGGATGCGCCGCGCGAACGTCTCGTCGCCGAGATCCTCGAGCAGCACCGCGCCGTCAGAGACCGCGTCGAGGTACACCTCGGGCACGCGGATACCCGCCGCCGCGAGGTGCCGGCGCACGTTCAGGAACGGCAGCTCCGCGGGCGGGGCTCCGGCGGTCGCCTCGTCGCTCCGGAGCGCGTCCTCCGGGAGCTCCATGACGATCAGCCGCGCCGGCCGGGCGCCGGGCCCGAGCACGACGCGGTGGTAGCGGCGGCTCGACGCGTCGCCCTTCAGCGTCTCGAAGCGCGCGACGGTCTTCGGTCTCCCATAAAGGCGCAGGAGCAAGGCGTCGAGCTGCATGCGCGGCCTCCTTCGGGCAGCAGCATATGCTACTCTTTGGGCCGTGGACCAGTTTGCGGACAGGGCCGTGGGCTCCGCTGTCGAGCGGGCGCTCACGCACCTCGGGCTCGCCGCCGAAGACGGCTTTCGCCGCGCCCTCGCCCTCTACGCGGCCGAGGTGTCCAAGTGGAATCGGCGTGTCAACCTCACCGGCGCCAAGACCGCAGAGGCTTTCGTCGACGCCCCGCTGTTCGACGCGTTGACGCTCCTGCCGGTGCTCGCCGAGGACGCGCCGCTCGTCGACATCGGCTCGGGCGGCGGCCTGCCCGGCCTGCCCGCCGCGCTCTACCGCCGCGATCTCCGCGTCGTCCTCGTCGAGCCCCGGGCGAAGCGCGCGTCGTTTCTTCGCCACGCCGTGCGGGTCCTCGGCCTCTCCTGCGACGTCGTCGAGGCGCGGGCCGAGCAGCTCGAGGCCGGCGCGTACGGCGCGGCGGTCTCCCAGGCGGTGTGGCCGGCGGCGGAGTGGCTCGGCCGTGCGATCCGGCTCGTGACCCCGGCCGGCGCGATCTACGCCCTCTCGTCGACGCCGATCACGGATTCGGATCTCCCGCCCGGCTGCCGGATCGACGCGGTGTTCGAGACGAAGCGCCCGCTCGACGGCGCCCCGCGCTTCGCGGTCCGGGTGCGGTGGGACGTGAAGTAGCGGCCGCCCATCGAAAGTCGCATGCGGGAACGAACACCGCCGCTATTCGTTTCTACTCCCAAATCTGTTCCGCGCGGAGAATCGCGGTGTCGTCGACGCTGTTGTGCAGGAGGTACACGTCGCCGTCGTGATCGCCGGCAACGTCCACGAAAGCCCTGTCGTGGCACACGAGCTCACGGTCCCAGGCGTCGCCGTTCTTGTACCAAACGTTTCCCACGCCGTCCGCCGCGATGACGCGCTCCATGTCGAGGCCCCATATCGAACCGATGTCGGTGCACCCGGTTTCCGGGAAATAGGCCTCGTGCTCGCCGCCCAGCTCCTCGATAAAATCGAAGATACCACTCTCCGCGTTCACCTGGCCCACGACCAGCCCGGTCATGTCGTCGCCGACATGGACGTCCCACACTTCGACACTGCCGGGCATGCCCGGATCGATTTCTTCCACTACCCATTCTCCGCCGTCCATGTGAACGGCGATGGTTTCGTAGACCGCGCTTCCTTCCGCGACAAACTGGCCGACAAACGTCGGCTCTCCGCTCTCCGCGACCGCCAGGCTGGTCGGGTAGAAGGAATCTCCGGACGCGATCGGAAGGTCCGGATACTCCCAAGTCCCGTCATCGTAGAAATGCGCCACCTTCTCCGGGTTGGCACAGATCCCCCACCCCTGGCCATCGGCCATTTCGTGGCTACGGATGAAGCCGCACGGGTCGGCGGGCAGCAGTGTTGTCCAGGTTTCCCCTTCCCGAACGGCGAGGGTTCCGTAGGCGCCCACCGTCAACTGCCCTGCTCCCTCGGCCGACCAGATCCCGGAAAGAACCTCGTTGACAGGTGCGATCGCCTCCTCCGTCCAGGGCGAGCTCGAGTCGGCGCGGTGCATCACAACACCGCCGTATCCAGTCGCCCACGCCTCACCCGATGGGTCCACCCAGATGTCGTACACACCGTTCGTCTGCACGTTCGTTGTCAGGCCATCGAAAACGTAGAGCGTATCGCCGGCGACGAACTCGGCGCGGCCGGGTTCGGCGCTCCAAACCACCATCCGGGTATGTGGTGCCGGGTCGCTCCCATGGTAGGACGCCAGATTCTCTTCCCATACCACCGAAGGCTCGCCATCCTCGAAATACCAGACCGTTCCCCACTCGCCCCACGTGTTGTCGGCCGTGCTCTTGTCGTCTGGGTATGGCTCCACGATGTAACGAGCCACGGCGAAGAAGTCGTCAAGACCGGTTCCAGAGACCCCAACGAATTCGAACGAGAAATAGAAGGCGTCCGTGCCGTCATAGTTGGTCCACGTGAGCCCGTCGTATTCGAGCAGGTAGGAGCCCCACGCGTAAAAGACATGACCCTCGCTCGTCACCCAAACCTGCACCGAATCGCAGCTCGACGAAAGGTCCATGAAAGCGACGGGATCCAGCAGGAGCGCGAGCGACACGCCGTCGAAATGGTAGAGCCCGTCGCACGACGCCGCGTAGACGTCATCGGGGGCGATGCCGACGACCGACGTGAAAACGGTACCATCGCTCTCTGGCTCCTCCAGCGCGGCGCCGTCGAATCGCAACAGCCGCCCGTCCTCGATGATGAAACCGGTCCCGTCGTCGGCAATCCATACGTCCTCGAAATTGTCCAAGTCACGCACGGTGGTATAGGATGTCCCATCAAACCGGCGCACCGTCCCGTCCAGGTACGATCTGTACTGGTCCTCCTCGGACGGCCCGCTGAAACCCAGCAGGCCCTCATCGTAGATTCGTTCGCTCTCCCACGACAAATCATCGATCATGAAGATTCGTTCAAGACGATGCCGGTTGTAGGCACAGACGGCGCCATCGTCGACGCCGACCCACAGGCCGTCGAGGCGACTGCTGTAGTACGTCAAAGAACTGTAAATGCTCACCCATTTGTCCTCGACGCAGTCGGAATCGGTACCGGCATCGGTGTCGGTCGAGGCGTCCACCGAAGCGTCCACGTCCGCGTCCGGGCCCTGTGCAGTGTCGTCGCCGCAACCGGCAGCGAGTAGGATCCACAGCAGAAAAAAAAGAGAACGACGTAACATCACCTGCGACCTCGTTCCCGCGCCCGTGCGCCTAAGCGATCCGTCCCGACAGATTGATGCATTCGTTCTTCTGCCACGCCCCCTCGACCTCTTCCGGAATAGTACCACAGCGCAGGGAAGGGTCGTTCCGTTTTCCCGAGTCGCACACCCGGCAAGTAGATGGCTCTTCATAAACACCGTTCAAGATCACAAATTGGTGATTTTGAACGAACGACCGCGTTCCCTTGGAGCGGGATATGCAACCCGTTGAACGTCGAATCGTGTTTGCCGGGTCAGGTGGAGGAGATCAGATCGAGGCCTGGAGCATCAGGAACAGGTCGTGGGACGTCGGGATGTAGCCGGGATCGTCCACCCCCGCGACCTTGCCGTACCCGGTCGAGGTGTTCAGCCGGTACATGAGCTGCAGCTTCAGGTTGTTGCCGAAGAAGTAGTAGCTGACGCCCGCGCCGGGGTAGAGGCGCGTGCCGCGCACGTCCGTCTTCTCGTCGACCATGTCGAACCGGGCCGCGACCTCGAGCTGCTTGGGAAGGACGAAGTAGCCGACCTGCACGTACGTGCCGATCCCGAGCCCGTCGATCAGCCCGCCCTTGGTGCCGATGCCGTTCGTGGTGTCGATGGCGTCCTGGATCTCCGTCGCCGCGTCGTCCGGGAGCCAGACCTTGTGGATGTAGAACTCGCCCACGAACGAGAGGCCGATCATCTGGAACCCGAGGTCGACGCCGATCTTGAGCTGGTTGTCGTAGTAGAGCGCGTCGAAGGTGGTCTGCGCGGGGTCGGCGCACAGGGCGGCGCCGCAGTCGAACCCCTTCATCACGCGGTCATGGCGCTTGTTGTACATGAAGCTCACGCCGAGCGCGAGGCCCGGCTTCTCGGAGATCGCGCTGTCCGACTCGTCCCCGAGCGGCAGCGTGCGGCCGACACCGGCCGGCGCGAGCGGGTGCACGGCGAGCCGGCCGCCGACCATGACGTCGATGTTGCCGGGCGCTGCCAGCGGGTCTCCGCCGGTGCCGATCGTGTCGCCGATATCCTTGACCTTGGGGTTCGGATCCAGCGCGCTGCCGCCCTCGCCGTTCCACACGCCGATGCCGTACTCGAACGTGTCCGCGATCATGCCGAACACGCCGACGCCGAGATCGCGATCGAGCCCGAGGCCGAGCTTGGAGTCGGTCCACGCGGCGGCGACCTCGGTCATCTGGAGCATCGTCGTGGCGGCCATGAACTGGCGGCCGAACCACGGGCGGAAGCGGCCCGCGCGCACCGCGAAGATCCCGTTCCACGGATCGATGTCGGCGAAGTAGTCGACCAGGCCGAAGGAGCCCGTCTTGAACTCCGAGTCGAGGTACAGCCGGGCGAACTTGAAGAAGCCGGCCCTCATGCCCAGCCGCGCGCGCTGGAACACGAAGCCCGATCCCGCCATCTTGTCCTCTTCCGCGTCCGGGTTGATGAGCATCTGGAGTTTCGGCTGCACGAAGCCGGTCGGCTGCAGCTTGAAGTTGCCGTCCTCGGAAGCGAACTCTATCTTCTTGGTCCAGGTGCCCTGCACCGGGCTCGAGGCGGCCGGCTCGGGGGCCTGCTCCGCCTCCTCCTCCGCGTCTTCGGCCACCACCTCGTCGTCGACGACGACGGCGGCTTCCTCCTCGGCCTCGGTCTCCGCCTCAGCCTCTGCCTCGCCGGCCTCCGCTTCGGCCGCCGCCGCCTCGTCCGCCTTGTCCGCATCGGACGCGGCCTGCGCCGCGGCCATCGCCGGCAACGCGAGCAGGGCCGCAAAGGCGGCCGTGAACAGAACGATCTGTTTATTGGTCATGGGCTTCTCCTCCTCTTGTCGGCCGCCTTTCCCGGCGGCCTGCCCCGGATCATTCCTCAGCGACGAGGCATGCTAACATGTCGTTTCGTCTATAGCTAACTCGTTGCATTGTCCAGCCGCGGATAGGTGCGCGCGTGGCTCACCTCCACCGCGATGCGACAGCCCGTCTCGACCCCCTTGAGGAGATCCGAGCGCCGCGGGAACTGCGCGAACACCGGCCCGACGCCGTCGAGCTGGGCGTCCACGCGCACCCTGTCGCCGAGCGGCGTCAGCCGCGTCACCGTCGCCGGGCCGGCGTCGTCCCGGAAGAAGCGGAAGTCGTACGAGCGGACGACGACCCGCACCCGCGAGCCGTCCGCCCACTTCTTCGCCAGCACGCGCACCACGCCGAGCGCCGCCACCCCGCCCTCGACGATGGCGTCGAACACGTTCACGTCCCCGACGAACCGCGCGACGAACTCGGAGTTCGGGTGATCGAGGATCTCGACCGGCGCCCCGTCCTGCTCGAGCCGACCCTCGTTGATGATGATCACCTGATCCGCGAGCGAGAACGCCTCCTCTTGATCGTGCGTCACGAAGATCGACGTGATGTTGATCTCGTCGTGCATGCGGCGCAGCCACCGGCCGAGCTCCTCGCGGACCTTGGCGTCCACCGCACCGAACGGCTCGTCGAGGAGGAGCAGCCGCGGCTCCGGGGCGAGCGCGCGGGCGAGCGCGACACGCTGCCGCTGACCGCCGGACAGCTCGTGCGGCAGCCGCCCGCCGAACCCGACGAGGCCGACGAGCTCGAGCAGCCTGTCGACGCGGATCTGTCGCTCCTTGGGGGGCACGTTGCGCACCTTGAGGCCGAAGCCGACGTTCTCGGCCACGTTCATGTGCCGGAACAGCGCGTAGTGCTGGAACACGAACCCCACGTCACGCTTGCGCGTGTGCAGGTGATCGACCTTGTTCCCGTCGAGCTCCACCGAGCCCGCGTCCGCGGCCTCGAGCCCCGCGATCATGCGCAGGATCGTGCTCTTGCCGCCGCCCGACGGCCCGAGCAGCGCCGCGAGCCGGCCGTCTTTGACCTCGAAGGTGACACCGTCCACGGCGACGAAATCGCCGAACTTCTTGCGCAGGGACTTCACGGAGATGCCCATGCTACGCCTCCTTGCGCACGCGGCGCTTCAGCCGCTCGAGGACCACGAGCACCCCGATGCTCGCGAGCGCGAGGATGAGCGACATCCCGGCGGCGGCGCCGTCGCGGCGCTCCTCGACCGCCTCGTAGATGAACGTCGTCGCGGTGTCGGTCTGGCCGCTGATCGCGCCGCCGAGCACGAGCACCGCCCCGAACTCGCCGAGCGCGCGGGCCGCGGTCAGCGTGACGCCGAAGGAGAGGCCGTGCCGGATGTTCTTGAAGGTGACGAGGCGGAACGTCTGCCCGCGCGACGCCCCGAGCGTGGCGGCCGCGTCCTCCTCCGTCGTGCCGAGCTCCTGGAGCACGTTGCTCACCTCGCGCACGACGAACGGCATCGTGACGAACACCGTCCCGACGACGAGGCCGGCGAACGAGAACAGCACCTGGATTCCCAGAGGTTCCGTGAGCGGCCTGGCCCAGCCGTCGGCGCCGAAGATGAGGATGAACGCGAGCCCGATCATCACGGGCGACACGGCGAGCGGCATCTCGATCAGGCCGTTCAGGAGCCGCCGCCCCCAGAACCGCTGCCGCGTCAGGACGAGCGCCGCGGCCACGCCGAAGACGCAGTTGATCGCGATCGCGATCGCCGTGATCGCGACCGTCCGGCCGAGCGCCGGCAGCGCGCCCGAGGCGAGCAGCTCGTCGACCACGCGCCCCGGCCCGCTCGCGAAGAACTGCTTCACGACGGCGCCGAGCGGGGCGATCGCCAGGAGCCCGAGGTACGCGACGACGACCGCCAGGAGCGCGGCGCGCCGCGGCGTGATCCTCGAGCGGGCGTCGGCGCCGGCCCTAGCCACGGTTCACCGTCGCGAGGCGCTCGAGGCTCTGCGCCGAGAGCGTGGAGAGGAGCGCGACGCCGATGAGCGCCACCGCGACCGCGGACGCGGCCTCCGGGAAGCCGGACTCGATCTCGCCGAACACGTAGACCGGCGCGGTCAGCGTCTTGTTCGGGATGTTCCCGGCCACGACGACGATGGATCCGAACTCGGCGAGCGCCCGCGAGAACGCCTGCGCCGCGCCGCTGCCGATGGCGGGCAAGAGCGGGGGCAGGATCACGCGCCGCAGGGTGAGGAACCCGCTCGCGCCCAGCGTGGACGCCGCCTCCTCCTCCGCCGGATCGAGCTCCATGAGCACCGGCTCCACGGCCCGCACGGTGAACGGGAGCGAGACGAAGGCGAGCGCGAGGACGATCGCCGGCTCCGCGAACGCGATCTTCACCCCCACGGCCGCGAACGCCGCGCCGATCACGGTCTGGGGACCGAGCAACGCGACGATCGCCATGCCGGCGACGAGCGTCGGGATCGCGAGCGGGAGGTCGACGAACGCGGACAGTAGGCCGCGGCCGGGAAACCTGTACCGCACGAGCACCCAGGCGACGACGACGCCCATGACGCCGCCGACGACCGCCACGAGGAGCGACGTCCAGAGCGTCAGCACGAGCGCCGACTGCGCGACGGGCGAGGTGATCGCCGCGAGGGCCCCCGCGACACCGCCGCCGAACCCGACCTTGACGAGCGTCGCGAGCGGCAGCACCACGAGGAGCATGACGTAGAGGGCGACCCCTCCGCGCAGGGCGATGTCGACCCGGGACGTGCTCCGTTCGAGGCGGGGGAGTCGCATCGAGCTACCTGCCGAGCGACGCGATCACCTGGCCGTACACGCCGGTCTCGCCGAACACCTTCTCGATCATCTCCGGCCAGCCGCCGAGATCGCGGACCGTGAACAGGTCCGTGACCTTGGGCAGCTTCGCCTCGACCTCGGCCGCGACGGCGGCGTCCACGGGGCGCAGGCCGTACTCGGCGAACGCGCGCTGCTGCTCGGGCAGCTTGGCGAACTCCACGAACGCGGTCGCGATCTCGCGCGTGCCGTGCTTATCGACGTACTTGTCCACCACGGCGATCGGGTTCTCGATGAGCAGCGTCGACTTCGGCACGACGTAGTCGTACTTGAGTCCGCTCTTGTTCCCCACGAGCACCTCGTTCTCGTACGTGATCGCGACGTCGCCCACGCCCTTCTCGAACGTGAGCATCGACTCGCGCGCCCCCTTGTCCATGATCGTCACGCGGGCGAACACCTTGGAGAGCAGCGCCTTGGCCGACTCGACGTCGCCGGCCTTCGCCGACGCGACGTGGCCGCGCATCGCCGCGCCGTACATCGCGAGGACGTTCCACATGGCGCCGCCGCTCGTCTTGGCGTTCGGCGTGAGCACCTCGACGTCCGCGCGGCCGAGATCCTCCCAGTCCTTTATGCCCTTCGGGTTGCCGGATCGCACCGCGAGCACCGCGATGGAGCGCGACACCATGCCGTTGTCCGGCCGCTCCCCCCACTTCGCGTCGATGAACCCCGCGTCGACGAGCCGCTGCACGTCCGGGGCGAGCGACAGCGCGACGACGTCCGCCTCGAAGCCGCCGGCCACGGCGCGCGACTGGGCGCCCGACCCGAGGTACGACTCCTGGAACACGACCTTCTGGCCCTTCTTCTCCAGCCAGTGCTTCTGGAACGCCGGGATGATCGCCTTGCCGTACGCCTCGCGCGGCGTCGTGTACGCGGCGAGCGTCAGCGTCACCTCCCCGGGCGCCGCCGTCGCCTTCCCTCCGCCCGGCGCGGCCGGGTCGGCTTCCCCCGCGCCCTTGCCGCCGCACGCGGCGCAGAGGAACGCGCAGGCCACGATCGCCGTCGTCAGCCTTCCGTTCTTTCGATCACGTTTCATGCCCCTCGACCTTTCATGGCGCCGCCCGGCGCTGATTTCGGCAGAACGCAAGCACGGACCGTGCCGAGAAATAACGCCCAGAAACTATCAAAAGAGACGGAATTGTCAAAAAAAGGGATTCGCGACAGGAAAATCTCCTTTATTTGACAGTAATTTAGAATTCCATCATATTTCGCGGGCATCTGGAGATCGAGAGCTTGGACGTCGTGTACGAAATCTGGCGCGAGATCGCGGGCAACCTCGAGCTCGACGCCGCGCTCCAGCGGATCCACGCCGTGCTCGCACGGCAGATGCCGCTCGCTTCGCTGCTCGTGCGGGAGATCCTGCTCGCGCCGCCGCACCTCGTCACGGCGGCGGTCGGCTGCGCCGGCGAGGCGCCCGCCGCGGTGCGCACGGATCTCGACCCCGGGCAGGTCGGGCGGCTCGTCACCTGGTGCCGCCGCAACGCCGCGGATCGCGCGCGCCGGGGGGACGGCGGCTGGCTGGGAGAGATCGCGATCCCGCACGGGGAGGACGGCGAGGCGATCGTCGGGCCGCTCACCTCGGACGCCGGGCCAATCGGCCTTGCGGTGTGGCTCGCCGAGCCGGGGCGGCGTTTCCGGCCGGATCACCTGAGCACGGCCGAGGCGCTGCTCGGTGCGCTCGTGACGGCGTTCGCCAACGGCAAGCGGGTCCGCGAGATGGAGCGCGCGCGGCAGGCGATGGAGGCGGACAAGGACGCCCTGCTCTCCCGCCTGGCGCGGCAGGACATCTCCGACACGATGATCGGCTCGAGCGCCAACTTCCGGGAGGTCGTGGCGCGGGCCGAGCAGGTCGCCCCGACGGACGCGCCGGTGCTCATCCTCGGCGAGACCGGCACCGGCAAGGAGGTGATCGCCAGGGCCATCCACGCGCGGTCGCGGCGATCGGGGGGGCCCTTGTTCCGGGTGAACTGCGGCGCGATCCCGACGGAGCTCGTCGACTCGGAGCTGTTCGGTCACGAGCGCGGCTCCTTCACCGGCGCGGTCGCCTCCCGCAAGGGCTGGTTCGAGCGCGCGGACGGCGGCACGCTGTTCCTCGACGAGATCGGCGATCTGCCTCCGGCGGCACAGGTGAGGCTCCTGCGCGTGCTCCAGGACGGCTCGATGGAGCGGGTCGGCGGCCAGCGGACGATCCAGGTCGACGTGCGCGTGGTCGCGGCGACGAACGCGGATCTCGGGCGGATGGTCGCCGATGGGCGCTTCCGGGAGGACCTCTGGTACCGGATCAGCGTGTTCCCGATCCGGCTCCCGCCTTTGCGCGAGCGGCCGGAGGACATCCCGGATCTCGCGGCGCACTTCGCGTGGCGCGCGGGCAAGCGGCTCGGCGGCACCCCGCTCTCCGTCTCGGCGGACGACGTCCGCCTGCTCGTGGGCTACGGCTGGCCCGGCAACGTCCGTGAGCTCGCCGCGGTGATCGAGCGCGCGGCGATCATCGGCGACGGCAAGCGGCTCGACATCCCTACCGCCCTCGGGCGGAGCGATCCCGGCGCGCCGCGGTCTCGGGAACCGCGTGCGGCGCAGCCGGCCGTCGCGGAGGCGGCGGTCGCGCCCGAGGCCATGTCCCCGGACGACGCGCCCGGGCACGGGGCTATGGCGCGCTTCTCGCCCCTCGACGAGATCGTCGTGCGCCACGTCGAGCAGGCGCTCGCGCGATGCCACGGCCGGGTGGAGGGCCCCGCGGGCGCCGCGGCCGCGCTCGGCCTGAATCCCAACACGCTGCGCGCGAAGATGAGGAAGCTAGGAATCGACTGGAGGAAGTTCAAAGGGAAGAAGTGATGGACGAAATGGATCCCAGCCCTTCTACCTGTCCATTTCGTCCACCGCGTCCATTAGGTCCATTCCCTTCCTAGCAGTACCCGCAGACCGAACAGGCGTTCCAGCAGCAGTCGCCGGCGGTCACGCAGTAGGAGTCGCAGTAGCACGAGCCGCCGCTCGAGCCGCACTCGGACGAGTCGCACGACAGGGAGGGGTCTCCCCCTCCGCCGCAATCCCCGCACCCGTACGACTCCACCTCGCTGACGCAGAGGCTGTCCCATGACGTCGCGCAGCAGTAGGAGTCGTAGGAGCACACACAGGACGAGATCGACGGAATCGTGCAGCCGGTTCCGCTGTGAACCACGCAGCAGTCGCCCGTCGAGCTGCCGCAATCGGACGGACACGTCGAGGAGCTCTCGGTGCCGTTGCAGCACCCGTCGCCGCAGTACGTCCCGCAGTCCTGGGTGCACGTGCAGGTGGTCTCGCTCGCGGCGCTCACGCAGTAGCCGTCGCCGCAGGTCGTCCCGCAGTCGGGGTAGCAGTTGCCGGGGTTCTCTGTCCCGTTGCAGCACGTGTCGCCGCAGGACGTCCCGCAGTCCTGGGTGCAGCTACAGGTGGTCTCGCCCCCGTTGCAGGCGGTGTCTCCGCAATAGGGATCCGCGTCCGTGTCCGCGTCCGTATCCGTGTCCGCGTCCGTATCCGTGTCCGCGTCCGTATCCGTATCCGTGTCCGAGCCGCCGACCTCGCAGCAGACGTCGTCGACATCGACGCAGCCGTACTCGTCGTGAACCGCGCCGACCAGCGCGCACACGCCGACCGTATAGCAGGAGTACGGACACGCATCGGCGTCCGTGTCGGTATCGGTGTCGGCATCGGTGTCCGCGTCGGTGTCCGTGTCGGTGTCGGCGTCCGTATCCGTGTCCGTGTCCGTGTCGGAATCGCTGTCCGTGTCGGTATCGCTGTCCGCATCACCGTCCGTATCGGAATCCGCGTCGGAATCGGAATCCGAATCGGAATCGGAATCGGAGTCCGAGTCGGCATCGCTCGCCTCGAACTCGTCCGCCGTTCCCTCCAGCCCGGCACAACTCGAGAGCGCCGCGCAGAGCGCCACGGTGATCGCGGTCGAAATGGCTCGCATGCTCTCCCCCTTGAACGCCCCGGCGTTCGTCCATTGCCATCGCCGCTTTTATTGTAACACAGACCCCCCGCGGTGCGCCTCTTCCTGTAGAATGTCCGGGATGAACGCCCGGATCCCTCGTCCGACACCGCGAGCGAGCCTCCTCGTCGCGATCGCGGTCGCCGTCTGCGCGGCGCTCGGCGCGTGCGACGGCTCCCGAACGCAGATTCCACCCAGCAGCGACCCGGCCCCGATCCCGGTCGTCGTGGCGCCGACCAATCCCGGCATCCGCTGGGTCGGGCGCTGGGACACTTCCGATCCCGAGGTCGCGCGCGCCGCGTGGTCCGCGGTCGGGCTCTCCTTCCGCTTCACGGGCACCTCTCTCGCCCTCGACCTCGAGGACGAGGCGCTCGTGGACGGCACGCCGGACGATGACTGGCTCGTGATCGCGCTCGACGGCACGCGCCTCGATCCGGCCAGGCTCTCCCAGGGCCGCCGGATCTACGAAGTCGCGCGCAACCTCCCGAAGGGTGCGCACGAGGTTTCGGTCGCGAAGCGGACCTCGGCCGAGGTGGGGGCGATCGGGCTGCGCGGGATCATCCTCGATCCGGGAGCCTCTCTCGGCTCGCGGCCCGCGGCGCCGCCGCGGACCATCGAGATCGTCGGCGATTCGATCAGCACCGGCTTCGGCGTGCTCGGAAAAAACGCCGACTGCCCGTTCTCGGCCGCGACCGAGGACGCGACGCAGGCCTACGGCGCGCTCGCCGCGCAAGAGCTCGGCGCCGACGTCTGGATCGCGGCGTGGATGGGCAAGGGCGTGTTGCGCAACGACGATCTCGCGGACACCGAGACGCTCCCGGAGCTCTACGAGCGCGTCCTGCCAGGCGTCAAGGGCTCGAGGTACGACTTCGCCGTCCAGCCGGACGTCGTCGTGCTCAACCTCGGCACGAACGACTTCGCGCGCACCGCCCCACCCGACGCCGAGTTCCGCGCCGCCTACACCGCGTTCGTCGCGCGTCTTCGGGAGCTCCACCCCGAGGCGCTCCTCGTGCTGGCGCTCGGGCCGATGCTGTTCGACGAGGGCAAGATCGACTTCCGCACCCTCGCCCGAAACGCGATCCAGGCGACCCTCGCCGAGGGGCGAGCGCGGGGGGACGCCAAGATCGAGGCGATCGAATTCTGGTCCAATCCCGCGGAGGGCGCCGGGTGCCAGTTTCACCCGAGCCTCGCGCCGCATCGGCGCATGGCGGACGAGCTCGCGAAGCTGATCGAGACGAGACTCGGCTGGAAGCGGAACTAGAGGATCACCTTCTGCACCGCGCGAAACGCCGGGTGCTTGGAGCCGCGCATCGCCTCGAATGCGAACATCTCCACCGAACCGACCACCGCGCCGCAGTGGAGGACGCGCCGGACCGCCTCCTCCTTGTGGCGCGGATCGCGCGACCCGACCGCCTCTGCGATGTAGAAGACGTCGATCTCGCGATCGAGCGCCTCGAGGGCGGTCTGCATGACGCACACGTGCCCCTCGATCCCGACGAGCGCGAGCGTCTCGATCCCGGACTCGGCGAACGCCGCCTCGAACGCGGGCTCGCCGAAGCACGAGAACGCGACCTTCTCGATAGGCGTGTACGCGCCGACCTTCTCGAGCGCGGCCCGCACCTCGGGGATCGTGGCGCCGAGCCCCTTCACGTACTGCTCGGTCACGAGGATCGGCAGCTCGAGGCGGCCGGCCACCTCGATCGCCTGGAGCGCCCGCTCGAGGACGTTCTCCTTGTCGTGGATGAACGGCCAGAGCTTCTCCTGGATGTCCACGACGAGCAGGCCCGCCGTGTCCGGGTCGAACAGGAACGACCCGTCGAGGTCGTCGAGATCTTCGTCGTCGTCGTGCGTGTGGGGATTCGGTGCGTCGTGCATCGCAGTCCTCCTTCGCGCGGCGTCGCGCCGCGTGCCGCACGATCCATCGCGCGGCGGGCGGTGTCAAGACGCGCCGGGCCGGCCCGAAGGTGTCGTAACCTTCCAATTTCCAATTTCGGATTGGCCGGTTCTTTCTGCAGAGGCCCGTTCGGAACGCCGTACGGGCTGATGCCCGCGATCACGGGCGTTGCGGGGCGTTGTCTCCCCTGGGGTCGCGCAAATTGGAAATCGGAGGGTTACGACACGCTGACCGCTCTGACCACTCATCGATTTGGAGCCCGGGCGCCTGGGCCAGCCTACAGCCTCCGTTCGAAGAACCGAGTGATCGCGGAGAACACGTGGGCGCGGGTCTTGCCGCCCCTGAGCCCGTGGCTCTGGCCCGGGTAGAGGTGCAGCTCGAACGCCTTGCCCGCCTCGACGAGCGCGTCGACGAACCGCGCCGTGCCGACGAAGTGGACGTTGTCGTCGGCGAGCCCGTGCGCGAGCAGCAAGGGCGCGTCGAGCTCTCCCGCCGCGCCGAGGAGCGAGGAGGCCGCGTAGCCCTCCGGGTTGTCCTCCGGCCGCTGCATGTAGCGCTCCGTGTACGCCGTGTCGTACTCCTGCCAGTCGATCACCGGCGCGACCGCCGCGCCCGCGCGGAAGGCGCCGCCGCCCTTCGCGAGGAGCGCTATCGCCATCGTGCCGCCGTACGACCAGCCGAACACCCCGACGCGCATCGAATCGACATAGGGTTGATCCTTCAGGTAGTCGAGCGCCGCGAGCTGGTCCTCGATCTCCGCGGCGCCGAGCCGCAGGTGGATCGGCGTCTCGAAGTCGCGCCCCCGCCCGGCGCCCCCGCGGCCGTCCACGGTGAACACGACGAACCCGCGCGCGGCGAGCAGATCCCGCCACGGCTGCATCGACGGGTGGAAGGCGTCCCGGACCGTCTGCACGCCGGGGCCGCCGTACACGTACACGATGACCGGGTAGCGCACCTCGGGATTGAACGCCGCGGGGCGCGTGACGTGGCACCACAGCTCGGTGCCGTCCGCCTTCTCGATCGGGTACAGGTCGTTCGCGACGTCCTCCCGCGCGTACGGCGCGAGATCGGCCGCGGCGACGGTAAAGGGCGGCGCGTCCTCGTCGTCGTCGCCGGGCGCGATCACGTCGACCCGCGGCGTCAGGTCGAGCGCGGAGTGCGTGTCGGCGTAGACGGTGCCCGCCGCCGAGAACAGCGGGCGGTGCACGCCGCCCTCGGCCGACACCCGCACCGCGTCGCCGCCCGCGAGGGGCACGCGGAACACGCC
The DNA here is from genome assembly GCA_023229365.1 of Pseudomonadota bacterium. Classification (NCBI taxonomy): domain Bacteria; kingdom Pseudomonadati; phylum Pseudomonadota; species Pseudomonadota bacterium. The sequence goes on from JALNZK010000052.1 coordinate 21,009, forward strand.
GTACGACACCGGGCTCTCGACGTTGGCCGTGAAGTAGGCGACGCCGTCCTTCTCGTCGACGCCCGCGATCTCGGACACGGTCCATTTCCCGCTCGTGAGCCGCCGCTCGACGACCCCGTCCGCGCCGACGAGGTAGACGTGCGCGAAGCCGTCGCGCTCGCTCAGCCAGAGGAACTTCGCGCCGTCCGAGACGAACCGCGGCTCGCCGAGGAGGTTCACCCAGCGCGGATCGCGCTCCTCGAGGATCCGCGCGCACGCCCCGGTCTCGGCGCCGCAGCCGAGGAGCTCGAGCACGGTCTGGAGCCTGTCGATCCGGATCACGGCGACCCGATCCGACTTGGGGAACCAGGTGACGCGCGGCAGGTAGATGTCCCTCTCCGCGCCGGTGTCGATCCAGACGGGCGCGATCGCGCCGGCGCGCGAGACGTCCGCGATCCCGATGCGGACGTCCGGGTTCGGCTCGCCCGGCCGCGGGTAGGCCTGCGCGCGGGAGGTGCCGGCCAGATCGTCCGGGATCCGCACGTGGCCGGTCCTCGACTCGTCGACGGCGTAGAACCAGAGCTTCTTGCCGTCCGGGGACCACCCGAGCCCCTTCTCGGTCCCGAACTCCTCGCCCATCACCCAGGTGACGCCGCCGAAGTACATCGACGGCTTGCCGCCCCGCGTGACCGCTCGTTCGCCCCGCGTCCCGAGATCGTAAATATAAACGTCGTTGTCGCGGGTATAGGCGATCCGCCTGCCGTCCGGCGCGGCCGCGAGGCTCGCCTCCGGGGCCTCCGTCGCGGTCAGCCGCTCGGCCTCGCCCGCGAGGTCGACCGCGTACACGTCTCCGTCGACAATCGCCGCGAGCCGCGACGCGGAGAGCCACGCGTGCTCCTCCACGGAACGACCGTCGCCGACCACGATCGGCTGCTCCTGCTTCGCCCCGATCTCCGCGATCCACAGGCCCCTGCTCCCTCCGCCGGATTCCTGGGCCCGCAAGAACGCCAGCCGCGCGCCGTCCGGGGACCAGGCGAGGCCGGTGGGGACGCGGCCCGTGATCGGCACCCTCCCGAAGATCCGCTCCATCTCGGGGTCGACGTCCACGCTCTCGATCGCGAGATCCTTCAGGCAGTGCGGCGGCGTGGCGGGGGGACGACCGCCGCAGGCGCCGACCGCGACGGCCAGCGCGAGCGCGACATGGCGGATGTTCTTTTTCATGGTTTGGTTTCGGTGGAGCAGATGGGACTTGAACCCACGACCTCCGCGTTGCGAACGCGGCGCTCTCCCAGTTGAGCTACTGCCCCGGTCGTCAACGCCCGGCGAGCCGGCTGGCCGGGCGGAGGGGGATTATATGCCCCCCGACTCGAGCGACAAGTCATTTTTTCCCCTGCCGGGCTCACTTGTTCGGCGGTCGCGCGGCCTGTAGACTCACCCGCGATGTCCGCTCCATCGAACGCGTTCGATCCGACCATCCTGACCGAGGCCGGCGCCCCGGCGGCCGCCCAGGCGATGCGGAGCTGTCCGACCTGCGGCGAGCGTTTCCCACCCGACTTCAAGCTGTGCCCGCGCGACGGCGCTGCGCTCGGCGAGGCGGTGGCGGGCGACGGGGATCCGTTGATCGGCGCCGTGATCAACGCGACGTACGAGATCACCTCGTGCATCGGAGAGGGCGGCATGGCGCGGGTGTACGAGGCGATCCACCGCCGCATCCGTTCGCGGCGGCTCGCGCTCAAGGTGCTGAACGCGGATCTCGCCCGCTTCCCGGAGATCGTCGCGCGCTTCGAGCGGGAGGCGACGGCGGCGGCGCAGATCGGGCACCCGGGCGTCGTGGCCGTGCACGACGTCGGCCACGTGCCGGACGGCCGGCCGTTCATCGCGTACGAGCGCCTCGACGGGTCGGATCTCGGCGACGTCGTGAAGCGCACGGGCAAGCTCGGCGTCCCGGCCGCGGTGGGCATCGTGCGGCAGGCCGCCCGGGCGCTCGAGGCGGCGCACGCTCAGGGCGTCGTGCACCGCGACGTCAAGCCCGAGAACCTGTTCGTCGTCGGCACCTCCGGCGCGCCGCACGTGAAGATCCTCGACTTCGGCATCTCCAAGGTCGACGAGAGCTTGGGCGCGGCGCTCACGCAGACCGGCTCGGTGCTCGGCACGCCGGCGTACATGTCGCCGGAGCAGGCGCGCGGCGACAAGGTCGACCTGCGCACCGACATCTACTCGCTCGGCGCCGTGCTCTACAGGCTCGCGACCGGCGCCCGCCCGTTCGAGGGCGTCGAGGCGGCGGCCACGATCAGCGCGCTGCTCACCACGACCCCGGCGCGGCCGCGCTCCATCGACCCGAACCTGCCCGAGGCGCTCGAGATCGTGATCCAGAAGGCGATGGCCGAGCGGCCGTCCGAGCGCTACGCGACGATGGCCGACTTCGACGCCGCGCTCGCGCCGTTCGACACGGGAGAGGGGCTCGCGGAGCTCACGGTCGCCGGCCCGGCGTTGCCGCGGCGGGCGCGATCCTCGGCCGAACGGACCGCGGCGGTGGCCGAGATCGAGAGGTCGCGCAAGGAGGCCCGCGCTGCGCGGCCGACGATCGTCGCTGTCGGGGTGGTCGCGTTCGCGTGCGCCGTGCTCGCGCTCGCCGACGCCGCCGCGTCGGGCGTGAGAGCGATCAAGGGCAAGGACGTCACCTCGGCCGAGGGGATCCTGATCCTCGTCGGCGTGCTCGCTGCGGTGGCCACGCCGCTCGTCTTCATCCTGCGCAAGGTGATCCGCGGCGTCTGGTCGAACTCGGCCCGCGCGGTCGAGCTCGCGCGCGTGCTGAGGAACGCGGCGATCATCGCGCTCGCAGCCTACGGCTTCGCGGCGCTCGTGATCCGGTTCGCCTGCGGCGTGCTGCTGCACCACGCCGTGTCGTCGTCCGGGCCGGGCTACAGCCTCCTCCTCGCCGGGATCGCGGCCGCGGCCGGGGCGATCGTCGTGCTCTTGCTCAGGCTCAAGCGGGGTCGATAGGCCAGACCGGCAGCGCGCTTCACTCGCAGTCCAGGATCTCGAAGCATTCCCAGTGCGTGGACTCGTCGTTGTAGCCGCAGAAGTAAGAATTTCCGCCGCACTGCTCATAGCCGTGGCAGCCATCGGTGGTGGTCCGGCACGCCAGACGGTTGGCCCCACTACAGGTCCCGCGGCTGACCCCGCACTCGAAGGATCCGCAATCCGCGTCCGTGCGGCAGTCGGCAGGCACACAACGCGTGACATAAGCCCCGGCCTCCTCGCACAGGCACGCCTCGTCGGCCGAGCAGTCGGCGTCGCTCGCGCAAGGCGTGATACAAACGCAATCACCATAGTAGGTGCCGTGGCACGTTTGACCGGGAGCGCATCCGTCGTTGCAGCTTGGCTCGTCGCATCCGTCGCTCACGGCGACGTCCGTGCAGGCGATCGCAGCGTACCTGTGCTGGCTCCCGTCCGCGCACTGCTCGATCCCGGTCGGGATATCCGCCCCGCCGTCCGGCGAGGGCTGCGTGACGTCGAAGGCGTCCACACACAGGTCGCCCGCGTCCGCACCTGCATCCGAATCCGTATCCGTATCCGTGTCCGCCGAGCCGTCGGGAGTTTCTCCCGCCTCGTCACCGCTGCAGCCGACGAGCAGGGCGAGCGGAACGAGGATCGCGATCAATGACCAACGGGCAATCGCATTCGACATCGCCTTCTCCTCTTCATCTTCGGCGATCCTACCGCGTCGCGGACGCCCCTTCCCGTCTCAAATGGCTGCAACGGGTGTGCCAGGCGATGCCGCCCTGCCGTGACGCCGACATTCGTCTGACATTCCGAATCATTGGCACATTTCATCCCCTCGCGAGGTTGTGCCACCGTGTGCCACGAAACGGAGGGTGAGGCGAGCCTCACCCTACTTCTTCACCGTTGGGATCGCTGCGAGGCGGTTCTCGGCGCTCTCGCGCGCCTTGACCGCGCGCTTCACGGCAGCGGACGCCTGGGCGCGCAGTTCGGTGGCCTTCTTCTGGACAGCGCCGATCTCCGCGAGGATCCTGTCCACTTCGCGCAGCTTGCCCTTGATCGGGGGTACGGACTCGAGGGTCGCCTTGAGCTCGGCCGCGCGCTTGTCGGCCGCCTGCGCCTCGACCTCGAGGCGCGCCGCCTCAACCTCGAGCTGCCTCTCCTTCACGAGGAACGCCCGCGCGTCTGCCACGGCCCTGCGCTGCGCGTCCGGGATCGCCTCCGCGCCCTCGAGCTCGGCGAGGCGCGCGATCTCGAGAGGGACCGGCTGGCGCACGCCCTCCTCGATCGACACCGCGTGAAGCTCTTCGGTGCGCGCCGGCGCCTCGACGAGGAAGAACGATCGCCCCGTCGCGTCCCCCTCGACGATGCGGCCGGGCGTCGTGATCCTGCCGTTCCGGAGGTGGCGCACGTCGAGAGCGACGAGCCGCGCCTGTCCTGCGGCGTTGTCCACGGAGAACTCGAGCTCCGTCCGCTTCTTGCCGTGGGCGTAGAGCTGGCCGCCGCGCCACTCGAGCAGCTCAGGCGCCATCTCCTCCTGCGACGACACGGAGAACGAGATGTCCGGATCCTCGCCGAAGCACCACACGCCGATCTCCTCGGGCTGCGTGCGCTCGAGCGCCGCCTCGCCGCGGAAACGCCCGTCCACGTAGAAGCTCGCCATGCCCGCCTGGAGCACGAGGCCGGTGCCGTTCTCGACGCGCGAGCAGGTCGCGGGCGCCCGGCCGTCCTCGAGCAGCGTGAACACCTCGCCCGGAAGCTCGCGCCGCAGCACCGGCACGGCGGCCGAGGTGCCGGCCGGGATCGTCACCTGGTTCAAGGCGCGGTACGTCGCGATCTCGCCCTCGACCCGGGCCTCGGCCTCGACCGCGGCCGCGGGCTCTCCGACCTCGATGAGCGAGCTCTCCGACTCGGCCGGTGCGCTGGCCCCGACGCCGATCCTGCCCGCGGCGCTGCCGTAGCCCACGCCCGAACCCGTTCCCCCGCCTCCGTAGCCGATCCCGGACATCCCGATTCCGCCCGCGCCCTCGAGCTGGTACGCGGAGAAGCCGTAGAGGAGCGCGTCCGCGGTCCGGACGCCGATCTGCGGCGTCATCTCGCCCACCTCGTCGGTGTGCAGCTCCCGGGAGGCGTAGCGCGGCGACGCGATCGACGCGACGTACGATCGCGGCAGGCCGGAAACGAGCGTCAGCTCGACGTCGCGCCAGTCCTCCGAGGTGTCGTTGTGGACAATCGCCCATGACTCCACGGAGAGCTTCCCCTTGCGGACCACGACCCGGTAGGACATCCGCCACAGGGGCGCCTCCTGGATGTAGCTCACGGCGAGCCTGCCGCGGGAGGCCGGGGCGACCTCGAGGACGACCGGCGAGGGGCTCGTGCCCGACGCGCGGCCGAGACGGGAGGCGAGATCGCCGAGCGCCGAGGCCTCGAGCGCGCTCGAGGGGCGCATCGACGCGATCTCCTCGAGCGGCACGAAAGCGATCGCGCCGTCGTCGGTCACGATTGCGACGTCGTCCCGCGGCACGGGCTGCGCGGCGCCGTCCGCCCCGGCGACCGCCGCGCGGGGTGCCCCCGCGGCCACCGCGAGCACCGCGCCCGAGAGGCGCCCGCCGTCGCGCCTCGCGATCTCGACGCGGGTCCCTGCGAGCTTGGCGGTCAGATCCGCGATCTCGGCCGGGAGCGCCACGCCGTCGCCGCCCTCGGAGAGCGCCATCCCGAGGCCGCTCGCGGCCGCGGCCTGCGCGAGGTTCAGGACGCGCGGGTAGCTCGCGCTGCGCACCTGCACCGTGCCGTCCGTGGCCACGACGAGCGAGGCGAGGAGGTCGTCGAGGTTGCTCAAGCTCACGCCGAGCTCGAGCCGCGCGGCGCCGTCGATCTGGGCCTGGCGCTCGATCTGCGCGAGGCCACAGTCGTAGATCGTGACGCGGGACGTCTCGAGCGTCTTCGCCTTCGGTGCGCCGCCGGCCGGGCCGGCGAAGGCGATCGAATAGGCGAGGACGATGAGTGAAGTCGTGCCGATCTTCGTCGCGCGCATGCTGCCCTCCTGTTCGCCGCCCTCCGGAGAGAGGACACCGCGACGCGGGGAATGTTCCTCGACCGCGCGGCGGGCTGTATACTCCGCCCATGCCGAGAGCGCCGAAGCCGTCCCTCACGCTCGCCATCCTCGCGTTCAACGAGGAAGGCAACCTCGGCGCCGCGATCCGCGAGGCGGTCGAGTTCCTCTCGAGGGCGCTCGACGATTGGGAGATCGTCGTCGTCGACGACGGCAGCACGGACGGGACCGCCGCCGTCGCACGGGCCGCGGCCGAGGCGGATCCGCGGATCCGCGTCCTGACCCACCGCCGCAACCGCGGCATGGGCGCCGGCATCTCGTCGGCGATCCGCGCGGCGACGAAGGCGCACTTCGTGTTCAACGCCGCGGACGGCCAGATCGCCATGGCGGAGATAGGGAGGCTGCTCCCGCTGCTCGATCGCGCGGAGATCGTGCTGTCGATCTACGAGAACGGCCGCGAGTCCGCCCTGCGCGCGACCTTGAGCCGCGCGTTCCGCGTCTACCTTCGCGCCGCCGCAGGCATCCGGTTCGAGCTCGAGGGGCTGTACCTCTTCCCGACCGGTGCGGCCAAGGAGATCGCACCGCGGATCGACGCCGAGACGTTCTTCTTCAGCTTCGCGCTCGTCGCGCTCGGCCTGGAGCGGGGCCTGCGCGCGGCGACGACCGGCGTGCGCTGCGCGCCGCGGAGATCCGGCGCCTCGAAGATCCTGCACCCGCTCAAGCTCGCAGCCGTCGCCGCGGAGGCGGCGCGGTTCGGCGCCGCGCGGCGCCACGGGAGCTAGCGATGTCCGAATTCGGCGATCCCAATCCCGCGCCCGAGATCACGGCTATCTCCGCCGGCCAGCGCGCCGAGTCGCCCACCGTGGCGATGGACGATCCGACGCTCGCCGCCCGCGCCAATCGCCCGCCCGTCCCAGCGGCGATCTCGGTCACGCCGGAGTGCGCGGGGAGGTACCGACTGAGCGACGACGACCGCGAGAAGTCGGAGATCGGGCGCGGCGGCTTCGGGTGCGTGCTGTCGGTCGTCGATCAGCACCTCGGCCGGACGATCGCGGTCAAGGAGCTGCACCCGGACGCCCTGTTCGACGAGTCCGATGCGAGGTCCTCCGGCTACGCGTCGGCCAAGGTGTCGCGCTTCCTGCGCGAGGCCCGTGTCACTGCGCAGCTCATCCACCCGAACATCGTCCCGGTGTACGAGCTCGGCGAGCGCGACGACGGCACGCTCTACTACACGATGCGGCTCGTCCGGGGCTCGACGCTCAAGGAAGCGCTCCGCGGCGCGCCCACGCTCGGCCTTCGCCTGCGGCTCCTGCCGCACTTCGTCGACGTGTGCCAGGCGATCGCGTTCGCCCACAGCCACGGCGTCATCCACCGCGACCTGAAGCCGGACAACGTCATGCTCGGCGAGTTCGGCGAGACGCTCGTCCTCGACTGGGGGCTCGCGAAGACGATCGCCGAGGGCGCCGGCCCGCTCGAGCCCCGCGCGTCGACGCCGCCGTTCCCGACGGGCGCGAGCTCGGCGGAGCTGACCGGCCCGTCTGACCTCACGGTCGACGGGAGCTTCATGGGCACCCCGGCGTACGTGAGCCCGGAGCAGGCCATGGGCGAGGTGACCGCGATCGACGCGAAGTCGGACGTCTGGTCGCTCGGCGCGATGCTGTACGAGATTTTGACCGGGCGGCCGCCGTTCGTCGGGCGCTCGGCGCGCGAGGTGCTGATCCGGGTGCTCACCGAGGAGATCCGCTCGGCAAAGGAGCTCGATCCGGCGGTGCCGAGCGAGCTCGCCTCCGTGTGCGCCAAGGCGCTGACGCGCGACAAGTCGCAGCGGTACGCGTGTGCGAAGGATCTCGCCTTTGAGGTCGAGGCGTTCCGCTCGGGCCGCCGCGTGCACGCCCACGAGTACAGCGCATGGGAGCACCTCAAGCGGTTCGCCCAGGCCAAGAAGGGGCTGATCGCGGCCGTCGGCGCCGTGTTCGCCGTGACGATCGCGGCGCTCGTGTTCGTCGCGGTGTCGTACGGCCACGAGAAGGACGCACGGCAGCGCGCCCAGATGGCCGCCGAGCGGGAGAAGACGGCGCTCGCCGAGGAGCACCGCGAACGGCTGCTCTCGAGCTTCCACTTCGCCGAGGGCGCGGCCGAGAAGGCGGAGCGGCTCGCCGGGGAGCGGCGGTACGCGGCCTCGCGGATCTACGCCGCGGCCTCCCTCCAGCGCAACCCGGCGTTCCCGAAGACGCCCCTGTTCGACGCGGGGTTCGAGCTCGCGGCGAAGGAGGCGAATCCGCTCGCCCTGCGCGCGCTGTCGCTCGCCTACCGGGGCTCGGCGGACGCGTTCCTGCGCTACGAGCGCACGCTCGTCCACGGCGGCCCGCTCAACCGCGTCGCGTTCAGCCCGGACGGCCGAAGCGTCGCTGCGTCGGCGAAGGACGGCGCCGTCGAGATCTGGGGCGTGGGAGACGGGCGCCGCGTGCGGAAGATCCAGGCGCACACGGGCGCGGCGTGGGCGATCGCCTTCTCGCGCGACGGGAAGCTCCTCGCCAGCGCCGGGGCGGACGGCGTCGTACGCCTCTTCGACGCGACCGGCGGCGGAAAGGTCGCCGAGCTGGCGGGGCACGCGGGTGATGTCTACGACGTCGCGTTCGCGACGGGGGACGTGCTCTTCTCGTGCGGACACGACGGCACGGTGCGGTCGTGGGACGTCTCCGGGCGGAGGCAGCTCCTCGAGTTGCGCGGCCACGACGGGCCGGTGCACGGCGTCGCGGTGTCCGAGGACGGCGCGCTCGTCGCCTCGGGCGGCCGCGATCGAACGGTCCGGATCTGGCGCGCCTCCGGGCAGGGCGAGCCGCGCGTCCTCGCCGGACACGCGTCCGTGATCCGCGGGGTCGCGTTCTCGAGAGACGGCACCATGCTCGCGTCCGCGAGCTACGACAAGACGGCGCGGGTGTGGGACGTCGCGACCGGCGTCGAGCGGTTCGTAGCGGGCGGCCACGCCGACGAGGTGCTCGCCGCCGCCTTCTCCGACGACGGCGCGCGCCTTTTCACCGCGAGCTGGGACCGCGAGGTCCGGATCTTCGACCTCCCGTCGCAGTCGCTCGCCGCCGCGGCCGAGGGGTTCACGGGGGCGGTATGGAGCGCCGCGGTCTCGGCGGACGGCGAGCGCGTCGCGGCCGCGAGCGAGGACGGCACGGTGCGGATCTGGCGCGTCGTGGAGCCGCCACCCGTGCTGTTCGTGCCCGGCCAGGGCTACCTGTGGAGCGCGCTGTTCTCGCCGTCGGGAGCCGAGATCGCCACCTCGGGGGCGGACGGCGCGGTCCGCCTCTGGAACGCGAAGACGGGGAGGCTCGTGCGCACGCTCGAGGGGTTCCGCGATCTCGTGGCCCAGATCGCGTTCACCCCGGACGGGAAGGGGCTCGTGGCGGGGGGGTACGACGGCATGATCCGCATCTTCGACACGACGACCGGGGCATCGACGCCGATCGCCGGGCACGAGGGGTTCGTCCGGACCGTCGACGTCCACCCGAACGGCGCGCGGTTCGCCTCGGGCGGCAACGACGGGGCGGTCCGGATCTGGAGCCTCCCCGACGGAGCTCCGGTGCGCTCGATCGCGGCGCATGACGGCGCGGTACGGAGGGTTCGCTTCTCGCCGGACGGAGAGCGGCTCGCGACGGTCGGAGGCGACGGCTGGCTGCGGGTGCACGATCCCGCGACCGGCGCCCTCGTCTCGTCGTTCGAGGTCGGCGGGCACCCCGTGACCGGGGTGGACTTCTCGCCGGACGGCGAGCGGCTCGCGGTCTGCGCCTTCGACGGCTCGCTCCTCCTGTTCGACGACGCGTCGAAGCTCGCGCGACCGCGGCGCCTCACGCGAGGCGCGGCGGGCCTGTACCTCGTGCGGTTCTCCCCGGACGGCACGCGCGTCGTGGTGTCGGGCGACGACAGCGTCGTCGCGGTGTGGTCGGTCGAGAAGGGCAAGCTCGAGTTCGTCTTCGCGAGCACGCAGAGCGCGGTCGCGGTCGACTTCGCGCCGATGGGCGACGCGATCGTCTTCGGCGACTCGGATCGGGCGCGGGTGTACGATCTCGGCCTCGCGCTCGGGCAGAGGGACCCGCAGGCGCTGCTCGCCGCGGCCCAACGCGACGGCGGGATGACGCTCGACGGCTTCACGCTCGTGCCCGCAACGCCCGGAGCGGCCGAATGACCCCGGCGGCCGAGAACGCCGAGATCATCTGGCGCGCGGCGCTCGACGCCGTGGATCCAAACCGCGTCGTCCGGCGCGCCGTCTCGCTCGACGGGGAGGCGCTGCACGTCGGCGGCGCGGCCGTCGATCTCGCAGGGGCCCGGATCCGGATCGTGGGCGGCGGGAAGGCCGCGGTGCCGATGGTCGAGGCCGTCGTCGATCTTCTCGGCGACCGGATCGACGGCGGGATCGTGATCACGAAGCGCGGCCACGGCGAGGACCGCGGCGCGGTCGGGCCTGTCGCGATCCGCGCGGGCGGCCACCCTCTGCCGGACGCGGACGGCGTGCGCGCTGCCGCCGAGATCGTGGCCCTGCTCACAGGCGGCGCCGAGCGGGATCTCGTCGTGGCGCTGCTCTCGGGCGGCGGGTCGTCGCTCCTCGCCCTGCCCGACGACGGCGTCTCGCTCGACGACCTGCGCGACGCGAGCGACGCCTTCATCCTGGGCGGCGCGGACATCGCTCGGCTGAACGCGTTGCGCAAGCACCTCACCCGCCTGTCGGGCGGCCGGCTCGCCCGCCTCGCGGCCCCGGCACGCGTCGTCGCGCTCATCCTCTCGGACGTCGTCGGCGATCCGCTCGACGCGATCGCGTCCGGCCCCACGGCGCCGGATCCGACGACGTTCGGCGACGCCCTCGCCGCCGTTCGCGCGCTCGGGCTCGAGGCCGCGTTCCCCGGCCCGGTGCTCGAGCGGCTCCGACTCGGCGTTTCGGGGGCGATCGACGAGACGCCCAAGCCCGGGGATCCCTTGTTCGATCGCGTCCTCAACCTTGTCGTGGCCGGCAACCGCACGGCCGTCGACGCCGCGGCCGAGAGAGCCCGCTCTCTCGGCTTCGCGACGGAGGTCGCGGCGGCGGATCTGCGCGGAGAGGCGAAGGAGTGCGGCCGGGAGCTCGCGGCGCGCGCGGCCGCGATTTCACGGGGCAAAGGCGCCCTGCGCCTCCCGGCGTGCCTCGTGTACGGCGGCGAGACCACGGTGACCGTGCGGGGGACGGGACGGGGCGGGCGCAACCAGGAGCTCGCGCTCGCGGCGGCGATCACGCTCGAAGCACGCGGCTGCGAGCGGGCGTGCGTGGTCGCGGTCTCCACCGACGGCCAGGACGGGCCGACCGACGCGGCCGGCGCCGCGGTCGATGCGACGACCTGCGGCAGGATCCGGGCGACCGGCATCGATCCGAACGCCGCGCTCGCGGAGAACGACTCCTTCACGGCGCTCGACGCGGCCGGCGCGCTCATCCGCACGGGCCCGACGCGCACGAACGCCGCGGATCTCGCGCTGGTCCTGGTGGACGCTATTCGATGACGACGGTGCCGCCGCTCGAGAACTTCCTGTAGAACCGGAACGCGTCGAGGATCACCGCCGAGTCCCGCGTGCTGTCCATGGTGTCGTGGATGTGGAACGTGAGCGTGAACTCCTCGCCGCCGTCGATCGGCCAACGGGTGCTCAGCCAGCCGGTCGAGGATCCGTGCTCCGATGTTTCCTCCAGCTGGCTCCCGGCGCACTCGTAGCCGGTGCCCTCGATCGAGGTCTCTGCCGTTCCGTCCGGGCAGTCGTTGTACCAACAGCACTCGGACAGGGCGCTGTTGATCGCGACATAGCAATAGTTGACGCCCTGGGTGCACCCCTGCGTCAGGGCGATGTCCGGCGTGCACTCGAAATCGAAGTACGCCTCTTCGTCGCGACAGGCCGTGAAGTTGATCACCGTTGCCTCACCGTCGTTGGTCGATGCCGCCTTGATCTCCGCGTAGAACTTGTCGTTGGCGTCGCTCGAGATGAAATCGTCGTACTCGATGGAGAAGAAAACGTAGTTGAAGCTGAACGACTTGGCATCCTCGGGCGCGCGCAGCTGGAGCTTCCATTCCACGGCGTCATACATCACGTCGCCCTCTGCGCCCGGATTGCTGTCGTACTCGTAGCCGTCCGTGCCGGAATCCTCTTCGGGCACGGGTGAGCACGAAGTCATGTGCAGAGGGGCGTCCCAGTCGCCGCTCGTCATGATGGCGTACGAGCCGTTGAGCCGGGGTTCGAGATCGTTCGTCGCGTCGCCGAACCGGGCGATCGCCTCGCGCGTGTCATCGAGCGTGCAGGTCTGGTCGGCGACTCCCAACCTGTAGGTCGTGACCTCTCTGTACTCGCCGTCGCCGTTCAGCACGACGTCGGGATCGCACAGGTCGAGCGCGCACCGGAGGTTGGCGAGGCCCGCGCCCTCGGCCGGGCAGGCGCTGCAGTCCATCTCGATGACGTCGTCGACGCCGCCGTCCTCCCCCCCCGTGTCGCCCCAGTCCGCGAGCTCCGTCGTGCGGGTGCAGCCGAGCGCCGCGAGCGCGGCCGCGAGCAGGAGGCGGGTTGCGGCCCGGGGGATCATGGGAGCTCGGCGAGCCGCGCCGCGGCGCCCTGCGCCTTTCCGGAAGCGCCGAAGTCGCGCAGGAACGCCTCGAGCGCGACTCGCTCCGCCGCCGTGTCGCCGAGGACGCGCTGCGCGCGGGCGACACCCCACGCCGCCTCCTGGGCGAGCGGCCCCGGTCCGGGCGCCGCGAGGTACCTCTGGAACAGCTCGAGGGCGCGGCCGGGGTTGCCGCCCTGCTCGAGCTGGATCTGGCCGAGCGTCACGAGCGCCGCGCGGGCGACCGGCGTCCCCGGGTACGCGGCGACGAGCCGCTCGTACGCCGCGACGGCTCCCTTGAAGTCCCTCGCCGCGCGCAGATCGCGCGCCGTGGCGAGCAGCTCTTCCGGCGGCGGGACCTGAGGCGCGCTCGCGGCGGCCGGTCGCTCGGGCGGTCCGGCGGACGTCGCGGCGGCGCTCTCGATCTCCTTCGTCTCCGGCGCGAGCGCGAGGTCGAACACGCGCGCCGTCCTGGCGCCCTCGGCGAGCCGCAGGAGCTCGCGCACCGACTCTCGGCCCTCGCGCTTGAGCTCCAGCCGGCGGTAGCCGGGCCTGAGCGACGCGAGGAGCGGCGTCGATCCGAGCGCGGTGCCGTCGACCGACACGATCGCGCCGGCGGGCAGGGACTCCACCTCGAGCGAAGCGGCGCCGTCCTGGGCGAGCGCACTCATGGCGTCCATGTCGGCCTCAGCGCGGGCCTTCTCGTCGTCGCCCACCACCGCGACCTTCGCCGCGCCGAAAGCGAGCCTCTCGCCGAGGCGCACGGCGCGGATCCCGTCCGGCCCCTCGACCGCGACGCTCCCGCGGAACACGCTCACCGAGTCGCCGGCCGTGCCGCGCTCCACCGAGAAGATCGTCCCGGTGACGCGGATCGCGCGGTCGCCCGCGAGCACGCTGAAGCGCCGCCCCTTGCGGTTCGGATCCACGGAGACGAACACGGCGCCCCGCTCGAGCCGCAGCTCGGACGCCGCGGGATCGGACCGCGCTACCTTCACCGACGTTTCCGGCGCGAGGCGGACGAGGACGCCTCCCTCCAGCGCCGCGATCGCGCCGCCGACGCCGGTGGCGATCCCGCCTCCCACGCCTATCTCGCCCGCCTCGAGATCGCTCGCCGCGGTCACCGACACCTCGCCGGAAACGAGGAGAACCTTCCCCGCCGCGCGGGTCGCGAGGTGGATCGCGGACGCGCCCGTCGGGGCGGGCGCCTCCCCGCGGGCGAGGTAGAACGCCGCGCCCGCCGCGAGGATCACGGCCGCGGCGATCGCCGCGACGCGGACGATCGGGAACCGCCGCTCCGCGCGCTCCGCCACCTCCTCGGCGAGCGCGCGCTCGGCCCGATCGAAGGTCTGATCGATCCAGCGACGCCGCGACAGATCATCGAGGATCGGCGCGGGTCCCGGCCGATCCGTGTTCTTGAGTCGCGCGACGACCTCGCTCTCGACCCGGCACGCGGCGCATCGGGCGACGTGCCGCTCGCGCAGGGCGAGCTCTTCCGCCGAGAGGGAGCGCCCGAGCGC